>JAYVNW010000528.1:0-3565 GCA_043758225.1 Candidatus Kuenenia sp.
GCACGAGGTTCCCAGCCATCATTATTGGATGGCGATGCATATGGACCAGACGCGCAGTCCCCGCAACCGTTCACGCAATCAGCACAATTCTGGCGTCCACAATTTCCCGGCGAGCAGGGGATTCGTGGGTCACACGTACGACACGAGCAGGAAGTTGCCTGCCGTGGAGCGATGAATGGCGAGTATCGGCGCGAATCGGTGTTTCCATAGGACGATTGTGACCATGTTGCACCAGCCGATGAATTCGACCGACAATCGGGGCCATTGCATGGAGGAGATGAGTAAAGTTGTGAACTCAGGCCACTGACCGCCGTGAGTACGTAAAGCAGGGAATTCATGGACATAACCTTTCAGTAGAAGAGGGACGAGCAACACCATTGTTGATCGTCAACACGGAACAAATCCGCCGTCGTCTGCGGAAGGGAAAATCCCATGACTGTTGGAACTCGTGTCATTCCGCCGGTTGTCGATCGACATCAGCGAGACTGAGTGACAGCGATGCACCTGCTGTGCCATTCAGTGAAACAATGATATTTGGCGTGGCTGCCATTTGACTTCCCCACGGGTTGAACTGCGATGTCGTCATACCGACGTCACGTGAAGCGCCTTTGACTACGCCGAATTCGCGTCGGGAATCGCTTACAATGGGTCGCTCGAACTTGAGTGCTTCCAAACGATCGACTTCCATAATTGCGTCTGCAGCATTGACGAACGCATTCAAGACTCTCCAGTTCTCGTCTCGCCAGGTGATGCCTGCAAAACGAGAATCCAGAAAACTTGAAAAAATATCCCGACGTCCGTGAAGAACATGCCAGCGTCAGACATCAAACACACAAGGACCATGAGCCCGAAGCTAAGAAATGACATTTGAATTCAAGTCAGTAAAGTACAACTTGCCAACAGCCATCGCCAAATCCTGGAGAGTGGCTGGTGGCGTTTTGTCTTCGATCTTGTTTCAGTAATCGGCGTTTCTGCGAACAGAGCATCCACTGTGAATGCATTTAGCCAAACAGGCGCGATTGTCAGGAGTCGCCATGTCGCTTGAAGACAGCCTGATCCGACTTGCTGTGACTGGCGACCGTGAGGCTCAACGACTGGTGTATGAATCATTGAGAGATTCTGTGGGTCGTCTTGTTTCACGGGTCGTTGACACATCTGACGTGGATGACGTGACTCAGGATGTTTTTCTGCATGTGTTCTGCTCGCTTGACTCCTTTCGGTTTGAATCTGAATTCACAACTTGGGTGCATCGGCTTGCCGTAAACGATGCGCTGCAACATCTTCGTCGTATGCGCCGTCAGACTCTGGTATCGCTGGAGAACTTGGAAATGCCCGGACGGACTCAACAGAACAGTATTGAAAACAATGAGATGCTGTCACTTGCACTCTCGAAGCTGGAACCGGAACTTCGGGTCATTCTGCATTTGAAGGAGGAGCAGGACGAATGCTACGCAACGATTGCCGAAATCCTCAGAATCCCGGAAGGGACGGTAGGTTCGCGGCTCAATCGGGCTCGTCGGGAATTGAAGAAAGAACTGCTGGCTCTTGGTTGGGGAGATTGAAATGAATTGCGAAGAAGTCAGGGCTCAGCTTTCGGAATTCTATGACGGCGAATTATCTGCGGATAAAACTGCAGAGATCAGGGATCACGTCAACAGTTGCGAAGTTTGCACCGCAGAACTCCGATCCTTCGGCCAAATTGGTGGACTTTTCCGTGAACAACGGGATTTGTCGATCGCGCCGGGAAACTGGGGAAAGATTGTTGTGCGTCTGGACGAGCAAACTGGTCGTTTCCGGCCGTGGCGTTTTCCGCGGTCATTGTTTCGATTGCTCCCCTTGACAGTGGCATCTCTGATTGCAGCCCTTGCAATTGGCTATTGGGCTGCATGGCGAAATTCGCCTGACCAGATCGAACGCATCAGCGCCGCTCATGTGCATAAGACCCTTACTCGGTTCCCACAGAAGCCGCATGCTGTCGTTGATGAATTGTCTGCTCAGTATCGAGGGAAGCTGGTTTCGCTTGACGTTGCCCGGGAACTGCTGGGATATGAGCCGGTCGTGGCAAAACTGCCCTCAGCTGGTTACCAAGTGGCGTCCACCCATGTGCTAAAAATGCCATGCTGTACATGTTCAGCCTCATTGTGTGTTCGCGAAGACGGAACGGAGTTTCTGATCTTTGAGCACAATGAAGAGCAGCCAATGTGGTTTGGTGATTCGCCGACGATTTCTGCACGATGTTGCGGAAAAGTATGTCATTGTGCGCAAATGCCCGACCAACTGGCAGTCACCTGGAAGGTCGGAGTGAGATATGTCACGGCCACCGGTGTCAACGGCCTTGAGGAAATCGCGAGTCTTATGGCTGCCATCGATCACCGCAATTCCGCAGGGTAATCCATGAAATCTGAGTCGCAAGGATTGCCTGTTTCTGTTCATTTGCCGCCAAGAATGGAATTTTGGATTTCATCTGTGAAGAAAAGCGATTCTCGCTTCATCTAACAAGCGTATCGCCACAGCAGTTCCGACTCGCAGCTCAAATGCAGGTGATCGTGGACTTGATCTGGTACTGTTTTGCGTATCCCTATACACTCCACACTGCCAGATCTTCCTGACAGCGAAGTTCACAATGTTGCACCGTATCCTTTCACTACTTCTCATTGGGACGACCCTTCTGGGGTCTTCGGTCTGCTGTTGTACGATGCGCGTGTTAAGTGCGGGATCATCGGAGTCACCGTGCTGCTGCTGTCAGCAGGATGACTCGGATAATTCGTGTCCAACGAACTCGGAAGGCGACAAAGAGCACGATTGCCCGTGTCGCAAACATCGCACAGTCGGAGCGAAGCTCGATGACAGCCAGATACTGCCGACGTCGCCGTCGGTGAAGTGGATGCTTGAACTTTCGGAAATCTGCACACTTGGCGTGTTTTTGTCGGCTGATGAATTAACGCCACATCGAAACTGGCTGCTGCTTTGCCGATCCGAATCGAGGCCGACAGGCACTGAGATTCTGATTGCGCACTCCGTACGTCGCTGTTGATACGTACGCTCAATCCTGCATGGTCTCGCTACAAATGGCGGACTGCATCGCAGAAACGGCAATCAAATCCAGGAGCTGAGGCGGATCTGCTCGCCGATCGCCTTGGATTGCAAACTCCCTAACGGACAGGGCAAGTCGCTGCGCGACATCGCTCATAAACGTTTGGCTGCATTGTCAGCAAGTTATTCACGTATCTTTAACTTTCTCGACGCATTCCTGCGCGAGTGATTGCAAGGAGTCGCAAAATGAAATCGTATTCAGTTATTTTGTTATCTGCAGGCGTACTTTCGACCAGTGTTCTCCTGGTGATACTGGCTGGATGCAGCTCGGAATCTCAACCGACGACTGTCGCACCCACCGCCGCTACAACGCCAGTTGATTCACCGGCAGTACCTGCGACGACGTCCAATATCGAAAATGGCGAGAAGAAAACTACCGAAGAAGAACATCCTCACAAGCCGGGCTCTCATGGGGGCATCATCATTCCAATTGGTTCGGACAGTTACCATGCGGAAGCTGTCATCGAAACGA
>JAYVNW010000529.1:0-5583 GCA_043758225.1 Candidatus Kuenenia sp.
CAGCCGCTTTCTCTTTTCGATGCTATGAATCCGCTCTTCAAAATGACTTCGTGGGGTAGACTGTGACAACGACGTTTCTGTCTTCGAGTACAAGCTGCACGTAGCGACAGTCAGGGTGGCCAAAGCGTTCGCCGGATGATCCGCCAACGTAGCCGATCCTCCGGCCGAGGTTTACGATGTAAACTGTACGAGCACCTTCCTCGCTGTTGCGAACGTCCTTGCCGCCTTTTTTAGCCTTTTCGTACGCTTCGTCGATGATGGCCAGTATCTGGTCCCGGTCACCTTCGAAGACTCCGTGCTTCGGTTTGGTCAGATCATCTTTGGCATGTTGCATCACGTGCTTCAAGCGATGACCGTCGGCGCTGCCCGGAACGTAACGCAGGCCGGCTGTGGATTCGAAGACATTGTTTTGGATCTCGCGAAGTTCGCCGAGAGCCGGTGTGTCTTTCGTCTGCGACTTATCTGAAATCGTCGTCGAAGTTGAGTCTGTTCGATCAACTTGAGCGACAACTGGTTCATCAACATCTTTGATAACGACCCTGCCGCGATTCGATGGAATCTGCGTAGTGCCGGTCGATGCGGAGTCGTTGTTTGCCACGACGTCCGAGCCGCTTGTCCCGGCGGCTTTGCCATTCTCAAGCCATGTCTGGATCTTTGGCTGCAGCCAGACGATCAGCATCAGAATGACAAAGATGATGAGCTTAGCGTAGGTTTTTCTGCGATAAGCGGCCGCTGTGGCGTCCGAAGCCGGCTGCGACATCCGTTGAACTCCCTGCGACTTTCGATGTCGCGTCTCTGAATTAATGACATTGATGGGCGGAATCCGATTGCTCAATATGTTACTCGAGTTTTCCTGAATACCCAGTCCAGGGAAAGCACCAGCCGAGGAAACCCGGCGTTTCCTGCCGGTCTGCGCGACGGCGCAATTCAGGTGCTGTCGAATGCCGATACTAGTTTCAAGGGGACGCGACTTCCCAAAATAGGGCGAAACTGTGTATTTTGCGTCTTGGAAGCATGCGGCAAAACCGTATTCTTCCAATGCCCCGAACTGATTCAATAAGGCCATTTCGATGCTGCGCTTTTCGATAACTCAACATATTGCAGTCGTTTTCCGAATCGCCACGGTGTTTTCTTTGACGCTGCTATTTCCAGCTGCGGAAGCTCAGGCTCAGTTCGGAAACTCCCGTGGCCCCACGCCAGAAGTTGAAATCTCAGCAGTGTTGAAGGCGGCGGATGGCGGGCAGACTGAACTTCAAGTCACGGCCGTCGTGCCAGAAGGCTACTACATTTATTCCATGGACCGCAGCTTCAGCGGCGCGACAAAGATCGTTTTCACGGACACCGGAACATTGACGGCGGTTGCAAAACCAGAATGGACGCCCGATCACGCGCCGAAGGCGGTGTTTGAAAAGGAGCTTGATCAGACCGTTGAGAAATTCTTCGGCAGCGTGACGTGGAGCACAAGGCTGCAGGGAACCGCTGACGCCAATACGGTGATTACTGGTAAGCTCAGCGGCTTGTACTGCAGTTCACCGGATTCTGGTGGCGGCGGGGAATGTGTTCCGTTGCGAAACAAGGTTTTCACTGCGTCATTGGCAGATGTCGCTCCAGCAGTTGACGAAACGATCGAACCGGTGGCGGAAGTGAACACTGACACGAACCCAATCACTGTGACTCCCAGCATCGGTTTCGGCAAGGGTGCCGAGGAAGGCCTGATGCGATACGAAATCAGTTTGACGCCGCCGCGTCCGCGAATTGGTCAGGAAGTTGTGCTGTCGATCCGGGCGCTTATTAAAGTTCCCTATCATACGTTCGCTGTGGACCAAAATCCTGACATGGTTGGCCTGCCGACGACGATTGAATTTGGCACCATCAAAGGACTGGAACCAGTCGGCAGTGAGTTCGCTCCATCGGTCGCGCCTGTCATTGAAGAGCCAGACGTCAATGTTGTGCAGCGAGTTCATTACGGCGAAGTCACGTGGTCGCATCGCTTCATGTTGACTGAACCAACTGCAGCGATTGACGGCTTGATCCGATTCCAAATGTGCAAGGAAACAAGTTGTCTGCCTCCGGCCAAGGCTGAATTCGCTTTGACACTGACGGCGGCGAAGACTGGTGGTGCAGCGGTCGAGTCAACTCCTGTTCCAACGAATGTTGTGAACACTGACGGCAATGCCGGCGCGGCCACGAATGAGGGTCCAAAGGAAGGCTTGATTGCATTTGTCGTCACCGCTATAGGCGCTGGATTTCTTGCATTGCTGACCCCATGCGTGTTCCCGATGATCCCGGTTACTGTGGCGTTCTTTCTGAAGCAGGAAGAAAAACGAGCCGGCAGTTCCATCAAGCTGGCGATTATTTACAGCCTAAGCATCGTCGGTGCGTTTACGATTCTGGGATTGGCTGTGACGGCTGTTTTCGGTCCTGCCAGCTTGAACACACTGGCCAACAACAAGTGGCTCAATCTATTCTTTGCTGCATTGTTTTTGGTGTTTGCCTTGATGCTGATGGGTGTCTTTGAAATTCGGATTCCGTCGTCATTGCTCACGTGGACATCGAAGCGTGAATCCACAGGCGGGATTGTTGGTGTGGTGTTTATGGCACTGACGTTCACTCTGGTTTCATTCACCTGCACATTTGCCTTCGTCGGAAGTTTGCTGGCGTGGGCAGCCAAGGGCCAGGTCTTCTGGCCGGTCATCGGAATGCTGGCGTTCTCGTCTGCGTTCGCTTCGCCTTTCTTCGTTTTGGCCATGTTTCCGTCGATGCTGAAGCGACTGCCCAAAAGTGGCGGCTGGATGAACGATGTCAAGGTCACCATGGGGATTGTTGAACTTGCTCTTGTCGCGAAGTTTCTGAGCGTGGCTGACATCGGATTTTCCCCGACTGTCTATCCTGTGTATTTGACTTACGAGATCTTTCTGATTTCCTGGATCGTACTTTCCGTTGTTACCGGTATTTACCTGTTTGGGTTGTTTCGAAAACAAATGGGACCGTTGACTAAAACTGTCAAGAGTGTAAGAAACACAATTGCTTTGCTGTTCATAGCTTTTGCGGGTTACATGACTGTTGGCATGATTGGACACGAGATGCCTATCCGCATTCTTTGGGATAACGTTATCGCTTTTGCGCCGCCAGACGGAATCATTAGAAAGACGGACGCCATGGGATATGTCATTTCCCACGACGATCTGGACTACGCTCTTGAGTTTGAAAAAGCTACGGCTGCGGCTGGAGAAAAGAATCGTCCGATTTTCATCGATTTCACGGGTGTCAATTGCATTAACTGTAGACAAATGGAACGGTCAGTTCTGGTCCAGAAGGACGTACTGGAAAGGCTGAATCAATTGGAGCGAGCGCAGTTGTACACGGATATTGTGCCCGGGATTAAAGATCAGAAATTTGCAGAACAGTTGCTCGCCGAGAATCAGGAGCTGCAGATGGATTTATTGAATAGTTCAGCTTTACCGTTGTATGCGATCGTGTCTGCCGACGGGAAAGAGGTTCTGGATAGCTTTCCCGGTCTGGACGGTTCCGGTGGCAAAGATTTCATCGCCTTCCTTGATCGTGGCCTGAAGGCATGGGAAGTGAAGAAAGACACTAATATCGCAGTGCGAGAGAATGTGTTCGGCAAGTAGACGTAGGAAGGGTATCTATACCCGTGCTACTGCAAGCGGCTGGTAAATCCTTTTCTGCCGGTAAACGGCAGTCGGTATCACCGGCGGCTAGCGCCTTGCCGCTCACTTATTGATCGAGCGATCCTAAGTGCGTTATGGCATTACAAATTGGTGGCCTTCTGGTTTCACAGTCAGCACCGGGCATGGCGACTTACGGACGATGCGTTCGGCGACGCTTCCCATAAGCACATGCATCAGGCCTGAACGCCCATGAGTCCCGATCACGATCAGGTCAATGGACTGGTCTCGGGCGTAGTCAATGATCTCCATAAACGCCGCGCCGACTCGCACTTCGCGAATGATGGCTTTTTTGTTGTCCCAGCTACTCGCCGGAAGTTTCTGCAAGGCGGCCAGAGCGTCCTTGATCAGCGATTCAGATTGAGCCTGCATAGTTTCCACAGAGAAGGCCGCTGCTTCCGGAACCAACATCGCCGGATCTGGCACAACGTGCAGCAAATGCAACTCCGCCTCGAAACGCGCAGCCATTGCGCAGCCATACAACATCGCAGGCTGGCTGAAGTCGCTGAAGTCGGTCGGTACCAGAATTCGGTCTAACTTAATCATAAATACGCTCCTATTGAGGTGGCATTGGAATTGTCAACATCGCAATTCCAACCAACGATGTCTTTTGACGGCGACTGAGTAGTGTTTGAAATTCTGTATAGCGACGAAATTCCTCATGCGATCGGAACACGGACCGCGGCACGGGTGTGTGTTCAAGGAAGGCGACTGTCGCAGGAGTTAACAACGCGGAGGTGGCGCGACGCACCAGATCCCTGATCAGCAACATAAAGTTGGCACTGGAATTCTTAGCCAGACGGTCACCGAGGTATTCAAAATTCATTTCGTCGCTGGCCATGTTCAGCGTTGCTTGCCCATCTGATAGAACAACATATGCTTCAGGTCGCGGCTTCGCTGCAATCTTGACTCCGGAATTCCATGACCGATGTGAGCTTCCACTGGACAGCGACGACGCGGAACGAGATCGCGCCGGAGCAGACGAAGGCAGTATGCCGACACTGATCACAGAAATCGTATTCCAGGCACACGACTGAAGCCAATCGCTCGTATCAATCGCCTCCAACGCGATTTCCGTAAGATTCACGTGATGCGTCGAATGCACATGATTGAGATTCGGGACCGCCCCCGACGATACTGCGATCGCTGTGCCTGCGATCTGTTCAATTTTCTTCACCGTGGAAAGCGCTGCTTCCTGAGCGTATGAACCTTGAAGAATTCCCGGCAGCAGTCGTGTTTGCAGTCTCGCAGTTGCTCGATCCATGTTTGGCAAATTCATCAGAGCCGTTTCGAGCAACTCCAGATCATTTGGCAAAGTGAACACCGCAATTCGGTAGTCGCGGGATTCTGATGGTATGTCATGGTTGTTTGAATCCGAAGTGTTTACTGACATTTTAGATTCCTTAAGCAGTGGCTTGTGCCACTGCTTGAAACCAGTTCAATTTTTGAAAACAGACTTACGAGTTCAATGAGTCTTTGCGCAATGTTTGTAAACAATCCATGCGTGCAAAGCGAGTCCCAGACCCCATCCGCACAGAGGCCAGTAGAACCAGAGTTGTTCCGGATGTCGCATCAGATTCATCGTAGTCAATCCACCATTGATGAGGACAAAGAGAGCTACATGAATGCAGAGCCGGACTCGCCGTTCATAGGGGGTTCGCTGTTGAGCCGTTTGGTTTCGTGACATAGATATTCATCCTCGAATAATTGCATCTTACATGAAGAGTACTGCATGTCTGCAGTCATTGCCGCGCCTTTGCCGGCAATTTTGTAACAGAGCAGGTTTTGTGCCAGCGATCAGTTTCGCGGCAATGAAAAGTTTGGCAGGACGTATGCATGAGTATGAAGCTGCATTCCGAGGCTTCGTGGAATGTCGACTGGACATCTACGGCCG
>JAYVNW010000530.1:0-8411 GCA_043758225.1 Candidatus Kuenenia sp.
CAAAAAATTTCGTGAATTCCGGCTGCTGCTCGAAGTGAAACAAACAATGGGCGAAAAGTACTCAACCATGCATTCCGCCGTTGCAGCTCTGGGCGAACAATTCACCGACGCAGGCGAAAACAAGTTTGGCTTCAAAGGCCCGCTGCTGATGTTCTGTCACGACTGGGGCATCTGGGACGCGCATCGTCGGAATCGCGTCGCTCCGGTTGGCGCTGGTCCGCAATTAGAAAAAAAGGGTGAATGGAATCAGATCGAAATCCTCGTCAACGGCGATCGCATTCGAATGGCAGCAACCGGCAAGGAAGTTTTTGACTTTACTGACAAGCCAGAGATGTTGCAGGCGTGTGCTCTTGGGCTTCAGATCCACAGCAATGACAAGCCGCAGGAATATCATTTTCGAAATCTACTGCTGACTGAAAAACCGGGCAAGGAACTTGTGACGCTCGAGAAGTAGGTTGCACGGCTGTAGGACGGGACTCCAGTCCCGTCCTGACAACTACGTTTCACGGGACTGAAGTCCGGTCCTGCTTTTGAACAGACAGACCTGAATACAAGCCCCTAAGTATGACATGAATACGAAATTACAAGATCAGAAATTACAAGATCCCATTGTTCTCGGTTCACGATCGCCTCAGCGCCGTGAACTGCTGGCATCTATGGTTGGTGCAAGATCGCTGAAAATTCTGCCTCCTCTGTCCTCAGCGGAAGCCGATTTTCATGACGTGCGTGATGGCGCGGGATTCGAAAGTCGTCTGATGGAGATCGTCCTCGGCAAGTATGATGACGTGCGTCAACAAACAATGGCATGGAAGCAGGATTTGGATGCCACTTGGAGTCTATCACCGTACATCGTGGTGGCGGATACCATCGTCATCGCCACCAACGATCAGCATGAAAAAAGAGTCCTCGGTCAACCAGATCCGGACAATTGGCAGGCAGAAGTTCGAGACTGGCTACGGCACTGGCTGGGTGGTCGAACGCATGAGGTCTGGACCGGCGTGATTGTGTCGAAAGGCGATCAGCAGCGTTCATTCGTTGTGAAATCGAGCGTGAAGTTTTGCCAAATGTCCGATATGATGATCGAATGGTATATTTCCACAAGTGAATCTCTTGGTAAAGCGGGTGGTTACGCGATTCAGGCTCACGCGGCTGCGTTTGTGTCGCAGTTCTCCGGAAGCCTCACAACGATTATCGGTCTGCCGTTGCTGGAGGTTGTTGGGGTGTTGCAGGAATTGGGTTGGGAATTTCCGGATCGGGCATCAAGGGATTGAGTCGTGACTTTGAGTGTCGATAACGGAACGCAGATGTACCGGAGGGCTGACGCCACTCCGCTCGCCGCGCAGGTCGCAAATACCGCCGCAGGTCCAATCGTTATTGGTGGACGAACCTTGCCGACTCGCTTCTTTCTGGCTCCGCTGGCGGGCTATACGCATCTGGCATTTCGCATGGTGCTGCGAAACATCGGCGGACTGGGACTCGCGACGACAGACCTTGTTCTTGCATCCATGTTATGGTCTGAGCGACCCAAGTCTCTGGATCTCGTGGAAACATGCGACGACGATCGGCCGCTTTCGGTGCAGATCTTCAGTGGTGAAACGCACCATCTGGTGAAGGCGGCGGTCTGGCTTCAGGAACACGGCTACGAAGGTCTCGACATCAACATGGGTTGCCCGATGGCGAAGGTCAATAGTGCTGGTGGCGGAGCTCGCTTGATGTGCAATGTTGATGGCGCGGTGAATATGGTGTCGCGTGTCATTGACGCTGTTAAGCTTCCAGTCACGGTCAAAATGCGACTCGGCTGGGATTCCAAAACGCTCACTGCGCCGCAACTGGCGGCTGCGTTTGAAGATATTGGCGTCGCTGCGGTCACTGTCCACGGTCGCACTCGATCGCAGGGCTTTCATGGAACAGTCGATCGAGATGGAATCCGAAAAACGGTCGCAGCGGTTCGGTCAATGCCGATCATCGCAAATGGTGATGTGAGAACGCCTCAAGATGCATTTTCGATGATGCAGGAAACCGGTTGTGCGGCAATCGCCATTGGACGCGGAGCCATGCTGGATCCGTGGATCTTTCGCCGCATCGAACGACTTGCCAACGAAGAAACGTCTGCCTGGGAACCATCAGCCGACGAACAGATTCGGTTCCTGTCGGATCATTTCACGCTGATGGCCCGTCAGCACCAGGACCGCGCGTGCCTGATGTTCCGCAAGTTTGCAGCATGGTACGGCTCGCGACTCGGAATTCCCGAAGACCTGGAAGATCGACTGCGACGATTTGAATCCTTTTCAGAATTCGAAGAGATCGTTAAGCAGATCCAAAAACGCCACGGTGAACGTGCAGGCTCAGTCGCGACAGCCCTGGTGAAAACTCCGAACGGCCCAGTTGAACACTGGTAGCCGGGGATGCCGCATCAGCGATCGTGTTTTCGATCATGAAACTCATCAGTCCGACCATGCATGCACGGCAAGAACCGGACAGCGTGCGTGTTCGACAATTTGTTCAGTTGTCGAGCCTCGCAGTACGTCGAAGAATCCATGCCATCCAGCCGTGGTCATGACGATCAAATCAAGGGCTTCCTGCTCGGCTCCTTCGCGAATGGCAGTGACCAGCGAACCACTACAATTCATCCATCGCCTCATTGTTTTTTCTTCAGCAGGCAGTCGAATTGCTGGCTGAGATGCGGAATCCCGACACGCAACAAACAAACGTCGCAAGATCCGGAAGAAAGTGTGCGAATCAGATCGGCGCTCACTTCGACCGCCGGTGATGGATCGGGATCTCTATCGACCGGCAAAATTCCGTTTAGTGACATTGGCCTGACTGTTGATCCACGAATCCTGAGTGTCCGAACGGGATAAAGAGTGTCGCACCATCGGTTCAATTGTTGATGCGGCCAGCGATGGTGGCATGCATCCAGCGATCAAGTCCGTGCCTTTGATGAGTCGCGAGTACCAGGAGATCAGCCGGATGCCGTTCAAGATGATGCAGAATTCCATCGGATGGATCGTCGTCAACGATCGATGTCTTTGAAATCTCAACTCCCAGATGTGCAACGTCTGTCCGCGATGCCTGGGGTGGCAGCAGTTGCCAACGGCTGAGAGTGTCACGAACGGAAGGATATTTGTTCCAGTCCGGATGTCGCTTTTCCGCATCAATATGCAGAATCGTAAGAGATCCATTGGTCGCGCAACAAAGCCTCAATGCATGAGTAAATGCAACTTCACTTCCATGTGAAAAATCTGTCGGATGCAAAATGCGACCAATAGAAATCCCGTACCGATGATTCATTTTCATTTCCAATTCGAATGCCCTGCCGGATACTTTATCACTATTAACGACTCGCTGGGGGATGTCGGTCGAGCTCAGCAAACAGTTCGTCGAGGTCGATTTCCAGCCCCGGCAGCACATCGCTTCCACTCAGTTTTCCGTTTTCATCAATGATCGTGTAGTCGGTGATGCTGGTATAAACCGCGACGGTACGTTCGCGCGGATCGATCATCCACACAAGCCGCACCCCCGCGTGAAAGTATTCGCGACGTTTGCGAGACATTTCTGTCCGTGTGTTGCCCAGACTCAAAACTTCCACCGCTAGATCGGGAACGCATTCGGGAACACTGACGTCTGGCATGCGGCGGTTCGGCAAACGATCCCACGAAATAAACGCGACATCCGGGCCACGCACAAGTGAACCGAGAATACGCACGAATCCATCCGGGCCGGTGACCAAGCCAAGGTTGTGAGCGTTCACAAACTGCCGCAGAATGCTGCCGAGCGCCAATGCGATCAATGACTCCGTCCAACCCATGGCTTTCTCCACCAACGTGCCATCGATCAGTTCACACATCCCTCCGTTTTCGTTTTTACGGAGTAAATCTTCGATCGTCGCTCTACCGGGTTCGGGACTGCGGTAGACTCGCTCGCTCGAGATTCCGCCCAAGTCCGTCAGTATGTCTGAAAAGTGTCCGGCCACAGCCGCGTTGGAAACAACCCGCATGATTTGGTCCTTTACAAATGTCACCGCATTATCGATCACGCGTTATGCTTTTGCAATCCGCAATTCGCTGGCCTGCACACGGCGCATTCATCTTCGGATTGGGCGTAGGCCGCATCAAGGATCTATTCTGATACTGGGCTTCAAAAACCATAGACCGTCGTAGCTTTTTACGCGGAGAAAACAGTAAACTGCAACGGCTTTGGCTTGGGTGTGTTCGAATACCTGTGCAATAATAATCACGCGAATTTGAATAATCACGCGAATTTGAATGATCACGCGAATTTGGATTTCTGGAGCGATGTGATGTCTTCAGGTGCGTTGCCGCGAATTGCCGGGTTGCAGGAAATTCTGGACCGCTGCCAACGACTCATTCGAGTTTACTCAATGCTGCGCGGTTTTGCGGAAGCGCTGTGCATTCTGATCGCGTGCATTTTGCTGGGCTGTCTGTTGGACTATTTCGTAGCGTTGCCGGGAATAATGCGGCTTGGCGGGCTGGTCGCCACTCTGATTCTGACCGCTGCCGTGGCATGGAAGCGACTGATTCATCCGCTCGTTAAAAATGCGTCGGCTGAAGAACTTGGTGCCGCAGTGGATTTGCGTTTTCCACAATTGCAGGAAGCGATGGCGACCTTGATTTCCATCGACGGCCCGAACGCAACTTCCAGTGAAGCAGGTTCCTCCTTGATGCGTGATCGGCTGGAACAACATGTTCGAGCACAAATCGGCAGCATCCATGCATCTGAGGTCGTGCAGGGAAAGCCGACTGCTAAACGTGGGGGGCTGGCGTTCCTTTCGGTGCTCGCAATCTTGATCCCATGGCTGCTGTGGCCATCTGGTTCGACGCTGCTGTTGCAGAGATTCATAATGCCGTTCGCGAATCTGGCGGCACCGTCGAATTTGTATTTCGAAATTCCAGACGGTGAACGAACCGTTGCTGCGAATACCGACGTGCTGTTTGTCGCGATTCCTCGTTGGCGAACAACTACCGCTGGAGTTTTGCCGACGAATGTTGTGTTGGAGATTGAGGCCGCAGACAATCCCAGCGAAGATCTTGCGATGTCGTTTGATGACACGGCTTCGCAGTTTTCTGTTTCACTGCCAGACGTCCGCGAATCATTGCGTTATCGCGTGCGTGGCGGTGTCGCAACGACGGAATGGTTTGAATTGACCGTTGCTGATCCACCTCGCATTCTGACAGCCGTGTTGCAGGAAACTCCGCCAGCATATACGGGTCGTCCGACTGAAACGTTTGACGGCGTTGTCGGTGATATATACGTCTTTGAACGAAGCGTGATTGAGATTACGCTGACTTTCAACAAGCCCGTTGTCAACGCCGTGATTGACTGGAATACATGGAAACCGATTCCGTCTGGCGACGTGACAACGGTGGCCGCTTCCGAGATCGAACCTCCGGCAACACCGGCAGTTCTTTCCATCGACGGCACTTCCGCTCAATTTAAGTTTGAAGCCAACGGCAGCGGTCAGTTTGAATTTCGAGTTGAAGATTCACTGAGTTTGATGAATCTCAATGAGACGATTCGACGGCTGATTGTGACAACCGATACACCTCCAAAATTGACAGTGACTGGAATCAACGATGCTCTGGAAGTTCGCCCGAATGACGTCCTACCGTTGAATTGCCAGGCGAGTGATGATATTGGCGTTGGTGAATTGGAGGTGCATGTACGCAAAAACGCGGAGGCCTTTCGTATCGAGCCAGCGGTGGGCTTCAATCGCGGCGCGGTGCATGTGAGTCATGATTTTCAGATTGATCTGAAGGCTTTGAGCGTCAAAAGCGGTGATACAGTGACACTGAAGGTGAAGGCCGCCGATGAGCGTCCAAGTCCCGGACCACAGGTGGTTTGGCAAGGCCCCTGGACAATTCAGATCGCGGACAACGCCGAAGCCGTTGGTCAGAAGGCTCTGCGGAAAGCCGATCAGAAACTTGTCGAATCACTTCGTAAACTGGAAGAACAGTTGCAACAGGATGCTGCGAGAGGCAACGAACTCAAAGACCAGCTGCATCGAAATTGGAACGATGAGGTTCAGCAGAGCGTTCGTGAGCTTAGCGAAAAAGATCAGCAGCATGGCCGAGACTTGCAAAAACTTGCAGAGCAGGCGGCCGCCCATCCATTAATGCAGAAACAGGCTGAGAAACTGGCTGAGCTGGCTCAACAGATTCGTAAGGAAGTACCGGAAAAACTTGAAGAAGCCGCAGCAGCGGAGCGTGATCCGGCGGCCCAAAAGATTCAGGATGCGGTGAACGAACTGAACCGTATTCGCGAAGAGCTGCATCGTGCGACGGACGAGATCGAGAAAGCCGCGAAGCTGGAGCAGGAACTGGCGGAGCTCAACCGTCTGGCTTTGGCGGCGCAGCAACTGGCCAAAGAATCAAAGCAGCTGCAGCAACAGCAGCAGGGTCAACAGCCGGAGGAAGGGCAATCGAAGGAGGATTTACAAAAACAGCTGGACAAAAAACAGCAACAGCTGCAGCAGGAACAAAAACAACTAGCCGCTGATCTTGGTGATTTGCTGCAACGCAAACAGGAACTTTTGCAGGCAGCTCGCGAAGCCCAGTTGGATCGCGCGGCGGACATTGCAAAGGAAGCCCAGCGACTGGCTCAACAACAGCAGCAACTGGCGGAAGGCGTCAACGAAGAAGCCCGCGACGCAGCACGCGATGCTCAGGAACTCGCGAACGAATTGCAATGGGTTCGCAACGAAGCAGACCAGCTGGGCAATGAGATTCAGCAGCAGGCTCAGGATGTTCAGCGTCCGGAAGTTCAGCCGCTGGATGAAGCTATCCGAGATCTCCGTCAAGGCAATCTTGCGACACCACAAGACGGTATCGAAAAATCCCGGAAGCAACTGGCAACGGCGGCGGAAGAACTAGCAAAGCCAGGTGCGGCACCGACTGCAGATCCAAACGCTTCGCCGGCGGATGAAAACGGAAAGCGCGAAGCAGATCGCAAGCTGGCGGAGCAGAATGTCAGGCGGCAGGAACTTGGCAGGAAAGCTGCTGACATCAGCGAACGTCTGGAACAGATCGAAAATAAGATCGCTGCAATGGCCGAAGACCTGGCGGCGCAGCCTCTGGAATCTGCCGACGAACAAAACTCAACACAGCAGGATGGTAGCCAACCCTTAGAGGATGCAGCTCAGGATCCCGCGCAGCAACTGACGGACGCGACAGATGGACTTGCCGCACAGAAGTTGGAAGAACCTGCACATGCAAAAAAATCAGAAGCAGACGTCGGCCGAAACCTGCTGAACCAACTGAAAAAAATGGTTGAGGCCGCGCATGAAACTGCCGACGCCGTCAATGCTGATCGCAATGCAGAAATCGCCGCGAGACAGCAGTCACTGCAAGCAGCCGAAAGTGCTGACGAAGCGATGCGCCACGCCATGGCGGGCCAGTTCAGCCGTTCTTCTGAACGCATGAAACAGTCGGCGACTGAATCAAGTTCGGCCGCGCAGCAACTGCAGAATCAGAAGCAGCAGGATCGCCGTGAACAATTGCAGGAGCAAAGCGAAGATTTCAATCGCATGGCAGATGTTTTTCAGCAACTGCAGGACAATGATCAAGCTCAAGTCGCCGCGCAGCAAGAAACTCAGCGCGATGTCGCGGAGGCCGCCGAACAGTTGACTTCGCCACTGGAAGAATTGGCCGAACGATTGAATATTCCTGAACTCGGACTGCAGAATCAGGCACGTCCAGCTCAGGAGGCAGCTCAAGCAGCTCGTGAAGGCGCTGAATCCGGTGATGCCGCGTCTGGACAAATGAACGAAGCTCAGTTGCAACAGGCTGGACAGAAAGCTCAGGAGGCGGCAGGCCAGTTGAATCGTGCCGCTCAATTGGCTCAACAAGCAGCGCAGGGACATCGTGATCCGAACGCGTTGATTCCAAGCCAGGTCGGCGAAAGTGTCAGCGATGCTTTGCAGAGTTTGAAGAAAGCGTCAGATTCGATCGATCAGGAGGCAGCTCAGCGAGCTGCCGCGGTACAAGCCGCTCGTGAAGCAGCGGAGCAAGCTGCGAATCAGCGGTCGCCTGAAGGTCAGTCTGGTCAACCAAGCCCGGAAGGTCCACCGGGCGAAGGTCAGCAGGGGCAAGTTGGAGAACAGCCGAGTCAGCAACCCGGTGAAGGCAAACCAATGGAACAACCTGGCCAACCCGGTGAAGGTCAGCCGGTTCGTGGGAAACCTGGGGAAGGACAGTCGGGCGAAGCTCAGGGCCAGCAGCCAGGCAAAACGGGTGACGCAAACGGTAAGGGCCAGCCGTCGTCGGCTCAACAGCATTCGTCGGCGCAGCAAATGGCAAAGGCTGCGAAATCATTGCAGGATGCCGCCCGTGGTGCGTTGCCAAGTCAGTTTGCGGCAGGCCAGCTGAGTTCTGATCCTGGAAGTGCTGCTGTCG
>JAYVNW010000531.1:0-3300 GCA_043758225.1 Candidatus Kuenenia sp.
TCGTTTGCCGGTTGATCAGATTCTCGTCGTCCGGGTCATCGAATATCGTCCGTACTACCCCATGCGTGCGACACTGGAAATCAAGGTTCTTGATGGTGAAACTGAACATCCGATCTATGCCACAACTGCAAGCTGGAACGCGGCTGATTACGGATTGGTGGAACCTCGCCCGGCGCGAAAGAAGCGACATCGCTGGTTCGGCGAAGCTCAGCCTACCGACCCTTCTCCAGGGCATAATAGTCCGGATGCTTTAATGCATGAGATTTCAAATGATATTACGGTTTGGTATACAAATGCTTTGAATCCGCCGCCGCCCCCCGCCCAGAGAAAACGCATCTTCGGATCAAAACAGAAATTGTGATCTGCATCCCAGGCCGCTACCCTTGAGCGTTGCTTCATTGCGGAAACAAGACAATCCGCGATACTCCGCAGGCGATTGGTTTTGCAAACGGAAAACGCAGGACATGGCGACGCATGGGTTCACTTCTGGAAGTAGACAGTCTCGTCAAGAAATACGGCGATCTCACGGCAGTGGATCGGCTGAGTTTTGACGTCGAGCCCGGCGAGGCGTTTGGCTTGCTCGGCCCCAACGGCGCGGGCAAATCCACTACGATGATGATCATTTGCGGATTGCTGGCTGCAGATTCCGGTGAAGTCCGATTGGAAGGTCATCGACTCGACCGTATGCGTCCCGAAAGTCGGCAGAGAATGGGCGTCGTGCCACAGGATCTGGCGATCTATCCTGATCTGACAGCTCGTGAAAATCTGATGTTTTTCGGAAGCCTGTACCAATTGTCTGGATCGCAATTGCGACAGAAAGTTAACGAGGCGCTGGAGCAAGTCGGATTGATTGGTCGAGCGGACGATTATGCTGACACATTTTCAGGCGGGATGAAGCGTCGTTTGAATTTTGCCGCCGCAGTCTTGCATGATCCCATTCTGCTGATTCTGGATGAACCAACGGTAGGCGTTGATCCTCAAAGCCGTGCCCATTTGATTGAGTGTATTCGAAATCTTCAGCAAAGTGGCACGGCGATCATTTACGCCAGTCATTATATGGAAGAGGTTCAGGTCGTCTGCACGCGTGCCGCGATAGTTGATCATGGCCGATTGCTGGCGTGTGATTCAATCGCAACGCTGTTGAAGCAGATTCCATTTGAGGTCGAACTGCGGCTCGGTGAATCAAAGGTTCCTGACGGAATATCACTTGGCACATCAGCCCGAATAGAACAGGATGGCGACGAAGCTGTCGTGCGTTTCAGTATGCAGAATCAATCCAGCGAAACAGCGCTGAACCGCGATGTGACCAATATTTTAACGACGCTGGAACAACATGCCGTCAGTGTACGATCGATTCGGACGCACGAACCGAATCTGGAACGCCTGTTTTTGAAAATGACGGGACATGGTCTGCGCGATTAGATCCTTACTCAGTTTCATGCGCGCACTATGTGCGTATCTTGCAGCGAGCGAACAAAGTGAGCGACGATTTGGCAACGAGCTGGTAGGCACTTTTGGGTCAAGGGCGTTCAGCCCTTGTTAGGAATGCATGCATTGGACGCTTTCAAGATTACGCTTAAAGACCTGCGACTCCTGTCTCGCGACCGTCGCGCGCTGGTAATTTTGGTTGCCATGCCTATGGTCATTATAGCCATCGTCGGTTCTTCAACGGGACGACTGCGAGCGAACCGTGAGAAGAGTCGTCAAGGGTTGACGATTGAAGTGGCCGATTTTGATCAATCGGTAACAGCTCAGCGGTTGGCCGGGTTTCTGGCGAGCTATGAAAGTGTGTTGATTCGTCGCGCTGTGGTCGCGGATCGCGGCGATACGGTCGCGTTGAAGCAACTGGAAATTGAGCGTCCAACTGGTGATATCGATATACGGCTGGTGATTCAACCAGGATTTCAGAACACAATTCGCGAACTCTCGACAACACTACTGACGTCGCCTGATGAATCAACTCGAAAGGACGGTCTGGCAGCGGTGAAGCTTTCTCTTATTAGCAATGAAACAGCTGCCGATCCGATGGTGGAAGGACTTGCGAAGACGCTCGTGAAGTTGTCGTTGCAGAATGCCATTCTTCCTGTGCTGGCCGAGAAAGTACCATCGTTCCGAGGGGCTGCACGTGATTCCGTAGTTCCGAAACCGTGGGAGGAAACAGAGGCCGCCAAAGTCGTGACAGCAGATACTGGCAACCGCGTTTATCAGTTCTTTATTCCCAGCTACACTGTGTTATTTGTTTTTTTCCTTGTTAATATCATGGGGCGTTCGTTTCTTGGCGAGAGAGATACCGGAACTCTGCGTCGGCTGCGGATTTCACCGGTTAGTCCAATCGCGATTCTGATCGGCAAAACATTGCCGTTTTTTATTCTGTCGCTGGTGCAGACCACGATACTGATGATTTCCGGACGACTATTGTTCGGTATGTCCTGGGGACCACAGCCGTTGTTACTGATTCCGATCATGCTCTGCACATCCGCCGCCGCGACTTCTCTCGGGCTAATGTTTTCCACGCTGGCGAAGACCGAGTCACAAGTGTCATCATTTGGGAACCTGATCTTACTGTCGAGTGCGGGAATCAGCGGTTGCCTTGTTCCCAGAGCATGGATGCCGCCAACAAGTCAGAAGATCAGTTTGTTCACGCCGCATGCCTGGGCATTGGATGCGTACGCTGAACTGTTGACAAAAGAAATGCCACAGTTGCAGACAATCGCAGAATCCTGTGGCATGCTGCTATTGTTTTCTACGGTCTTCTTCGTCGTCGGTTTGTACCGTTTTCGCGCCGATGGTTGATGAAAACTGAGGCGGAGGAGGCAGCGTTGATGCTCGTGATTTCGGTCCGCGCGGTTTAGGTTGAGAGTGCACCGGTCTGTCGGCATTCGGAAAATGACAACCTTGTTTCTGCAGAATTGTGAATTACCGTTTTTCTGACGTCTGAATTACTGGCGAAAATGGAATAATTGCGCATACTGCGGGTTCTAGCGGAAGACTTTCGGCCGGAATGCGTTGAGCGGACGTTGATTCGGCAAATTTCCACTAGGTCGCATGGAGAGGAATTCGTCAGAGTTCCCAACTGAATTCTGGCGAATTCATTGACTCTAACTGCGTCACCCAAGATGTAACCGCTCCAGCTAACGAATCAGGATCTTATCGTGATGAAGAACAAGAAGAAGAAAAAAGACGATTCATCAGCCACGTCAGTACCGAGCGACTCAACGGTCGCGCGGGTAACTGAAATTATTGCTTCGTCTCCCACAAGTTTTGAGGACGCAGTTACTGTGGGTGTCGCTCGAGCCTGCA
>JAYVNW010000532.1:0-4778 GCA_043758225.1 Candidatus Kuenenia sp.
CCCTTCTTTGACGGTCGCGTCTTTGCCTTCGGCGTCTTCGACTGCTGACGGATCCTTTTGATCGACTTGCTTTGCTGAAGCTGGCACGGGTTGTCGCGAAATGCGGCCCTTCAACTTCCCTTCCTGTTCAGTCAGCTCCATATACAGTCGATTGGGGAACTCAGCCGCCTGCTCAATTTGCAGTTCGAAGTGACCGTCAATTTTTCGAGAGGCATTGGGCGAATGTTCGAAGCGAATTCCATCAATCCAGGTTTCCGTGATCTTCGTCTTCTTATCAAACAGATCGCCATCAGTCACGACAAAACTGGCGATTCGACCAGACTCCAACGTTCCCAGCTGCTTTTCAACACCCAACATCTGAGCGGGATTTATGGTAAGTGCTCGCAATGCAGAGCTTGGTGACAAGCCGCGTTGGACAGCTTTCCGCAAGTTCTTCAGGAAGTCATTTTTCGAAGCCAGACGATCTGTTGTGAAAGCGAATCGTATTCCCGCAGCATCGACTTTTGCTGGATTTTCAGGGGCGATATCCCAGTGCAGCATAGATTCCAGAGTGACCTCCTGAGCAGCTTCTGGTGTCGCCACATCAGGAGTTTTTGGAAATGCGATCGGCAAAATCAGTGATCGCTTTGTTGCAGCGATTTCTGGCAAGCGACGATATTCGTTGCCGCTGCCTTTGATGATCAGCGTCAATCCAAACTCAGCCGCGAACTTGTCGGCACGCAAGGCAAACTGTTCATTCGAAGTTGATACGATAATTGGCATTGAGCCATCAATGACTTGTTGCAACGCTGTAAGCGCGTCGTTCTGCTCGGGGCGCGGAAGTGAACTGTCAGCAGCGAAGGCAGTTTGTGCATCACGATACCATTGCGCGTCGTACATTGCCTGTCGAGCTGATGCGACGGCACCCATTGGACTGCCGGGATAACTGCTGCGGCTTGGCTTCAGGATCGTCAATCTCATATGCTGAGCGACGTCTCTCGCCAGTAGTGAAGTGTTTAGGTCGTTCCCCGTCAATGACACCAGCGCGCTTCGACCTTTGATGATGCCATCCGCGGGAGCGACTAATTGAGCGACGAAGCCTTGCTTGCGAAGTGACTCTGCATCTGGATTGTCAGGCAATTGATCGGCGACGGACAATTGGGGCGTGATTTGTCCGTTCCAATAGCGGGCGGAACCGTTGAGTCGATCAGTGGAGATCGTCTGTTCGGAATATGCATCAATAAATCCCGCGTAGATTGTCTTACCAGTCAGGCTGATTTCTTTTGCATCGACTGGAACCGGGACGTCTGGTCCTACAGTTTCGATTCTGCCATGTCGCACAACAATTGTCGCCGGTTGCGGTATTGCGTCTGGATGCGCGACGATCATAGCTCCAGTAATCGCGTACACGTTCGGAGGATTGGAACGCAATGCGTCCTGTGGCGTAGATGTCTGGTCTGGTCCAGCTATCGCAGCCGCAGCTATGTTCGCTAGAAAGTACACAGTTAAAAAAATACGCTGCATTACGATTCGCCCGGCTCGTACTTCGGAGTTCTTATGACACATCCGAATATCATGAAAGTTGAGCGAACCGAAGTAAATGACAGAGTCATGGGGAATTGGGAGATTCGCGGGGTTCAGCCGCTGCCAATGGTGAACGGGCTTCAGTTATGCCTCAAGCCGGAGTGTTGGTTATGCCGGCAAGCCCCAGTCACAAGCGAATCAGGCGATTAATTCGGCACTGCGCAGGTGCGACACTTAATTCAGTGGACCGGAAATCTCCAGAAGATCAATCGCTGGGGAACCATTACAGAAGATTGTCGCCATGCGTCCATAAGTGATCTGGCCTTCTTTCATCTGCAGCGTTTTCACCAGCCCTGGACCTGCCGTGAAGCGAATGATAGCACCGAGATCCACGTGGCGCAGAACGTTGTGCTGAATGAGGACTCGACCCAGCGGCGTAATTCCAGCCAGGATTTCCTCTTTGACGTTTTTGGTCACATATTCAAAATTGAAACGCACGTAGCCAAGCTGCACCATTTTGTCCGTGCCACTTTTTCGCAGCAAACTTCGACGCAGATACAGCTCATCTTCAAATCGACTATCAATTACGATGACTTCCACAGCGCACTTGTGAAAGGATTCCATCGTTACCGTCATGTGATGTTCATGCACCAGCATCTGACGATAGGGTTCTGGTGTTGCTTCCTTGGCGACATGCTCCGCCTTCAGATAGAGTGGCTGCCCTTCTGGTTCTGGAAACATGCTGACAAGTTGTTCAAGTTCGATGATCGGATTCACGTTGAATTATCCTGGACTGAGATATTCGGATCAGGAATAGTTTTGTGAACGCCATGGCGTTGTCTTTGACTCGTTATTCGCTCGGACGTCAAAGTGGGCCAGGTTGCCAGCCTGTCATCGCCGGATAAATTCGGCAGCCTGGAAGCCATTCCCACGTGCCAGCGTTGTATAAGTAACAGCCGTCGAAGTCCAATCAATCATTCATGGCGATCTTCAATGACGGCGTTCCATAGCTTTTCTGTAGACCGAGACGTATTCCTGAGCACTGCGATTCCATGACCAGTCGCGTGACATTCCGTTGCGGACAATTTGTTTCCAGACGTCAGGCATGCGGTAATAAGAGACAGCTTTCTCAATTGTTTCCGCAAGCAAATCTTTCGAGTAGTCAATGAATACGAAACCTGTCGCTGTCTGTAGCGATTCAGATTCCGATTCGAAGTTCTCCACAGAATCCGCAAGTCCGCCAACGTTTCGAACGATCGGAACAGTACCGTAGCGCAGGCTGTACATCTGATTGAGACCACACGGCTCAAAGCGACTCGGCATCAGAAACATATCGGCACCTGCCTCGATCTGATGTGCGAGTGATTCATCGAAACCAATCTCGGCGGCGACCTTGCCTGGATAACGCCCTGCGAGTTCACGAAGTTGTCCTTCGTAAAAAGGATCGCCTGTGCCGAGAAATACTAACTGAAGATCCTGCGCCAGGATCCGCTCCGCTGCGCCGGTGATCAAATCAAATCCTTTCTGATCAGCCATGCGTGAAACCATTCCCAGAATCGGCACATCAGCGCGTTCATCGAGGTGCATTCGCCGTTGCAGATGAGCTTTGCATTGAGGCTTGCCGTTAGCAGCCGTGCTGATCGAATAGCGTGCTGGAAGATGTGGGTCTGTCTCGGGATTCCACACATCGTCATCAATGCCGTTTAGGATTCCCACAAGATCTTCGCGACGATGAGACAACAATCCTTCCAGTCCATATCCGCCCTCTCGAGTGCAAATCTCCGTCGCGTATGTTGGACTAACGGTCGTAATCTGGTCGGCGAAAGCAATGCCGGTTTTCAAGAGGTTCAGGTCGCCCCACGCTTCCATTTGATTATGATTGAAGTATTTCCAATCCATGCCGGTCAGCGACATGTCGAAGTGCCAGAATCGCCCCTGATAAGCCATGTTGTGAAGCGTCATAACGCTTGCTGTACGTTCGAAACCGGGACGTCCGTTGTACTGAGTCTTCAACAGCCCGTTGATAAGCCCGGTTTGCCAATCGTTGCAATGCATCACGTCGGGCCGAAGAATCATCTGGCGGCTGATTTCCATTACGGCCCGACTGAAGTAGGCGAAGCGTTCGCAGTTGTCTACATATGCATGGCCGTGTTCCTGGTAGAGCTGGCGTCGGTCAAAGTATTCAGGCTGCCGAACCAGTAACACTCGCACATTGCAATCCGGCAGTGTTGTCCAGTTCAGCGTTCCGGGGACGATACGCCCGTTGATGGGGATTGAAAACCGCAGGCCTGTATCAGCGATGGGCGGCAGCGATGAATTGTTCTGCCGAAGGTGAAAGTAGTCCGGCAGAAACAGAGTTACATCATGGCCGAGCTGATCGAGCGATTTTGCAAGTGCTCCGGCGACGTCGGCAAGTCCGCCAGTTTTTGAAAACGGCACAGCTTCTGATGCAGCGATGATGACACGCAGTGATTCTCGTCGACTAGCCATGCATACGTCTCAGGAAACAGGATCGTTCGTTACGTCATTTCTCGTCCATGAAACGTCACATAGGAATGCGTAATCGCATTGTCGGAAGGGAGCACCCCTGGACTTGCGGAGCCCTCATGTGAATCAGGGTAGCCTTCGAAAAATCTTCGGATCAAAACGGTTGTTCTGAAGATTCCGAGGACCTCAAATCGACTCGTCACCCCAGCGTTCCATCAGAGTATGTTCGACATGCAGGTGGTCAAGGATCCTTGCGACAACAAAGTCGACCAGGTCGGAAATCTGTTTTGGTTTGTGATAAAAGCCGGGCATGGATGGCATAATCGTCGCTCCAGCCTGCGAAATACGCGTCATGTTCTCCAGTTGAATGAGACTCAAAGGTGTCTCGCGCGGTACCAGAACCAGTGGCCGCCGCTCTTTCAAATGGACGTCGGCAGCTCGTTGAATGAGGTTTGTTGATGCCCCCGTCGCGATCGCGGACAGCGTCCCCATTGAACATGGGCAGATGACCATTCCGCTCGTACGAAATGAGCCGCTGGCGATTCCTGATGAATAGTCTGACGTTCCGTATGCTTGAATTGAACCAGGAGCCGACGTAGAATTTGATTTGGCCGACGGGCGAAATCCCCATGTGCTGGCAATCGGTCCCGCCAGAGTCTGGTCTATCATCGCTGACCAGTCGGATGGTGATGCACCATTGCCTGGAAACTCTGCTTCCAGTTCGCGTGCCATCACCTGCCGTGCTGCACCGCTCACGACCAGATGCAACTGCTTCCCTGCGGCCAGCA
>JAYVNW010000533.1:0-1663 GCA_043758225.1 Candidatus Kuenenia sp.
CGCAGGCAATTGAGATTCAGGCGACGGTCGTCACCAGCAACCCTACTCATCTTGGGCAGTGGGTCACGATTCAGACTTGGCCATGAACCGAATTGATGCGGCATGAGAACGACAATTGACGCTACGGCATTCAATCGCGGAACCGATCTGATCCTGCAGTTCTTTACCGTCGAGCAGGCGCAGGGAATTTTCCAATTCAAAGGTGATTTCGAATTGCAAAAGCGGATCGAGCATCTTGCTGAACTGGCGAACGAGGGCGAACTAACGCCGGATGAGCAGGCCGAGTGCGAGGGCTATGTGCGGGCCAACAAGTTCGTGGCAATTCTGCAGACTAAAGCCCGGAAATTTCTGAGCCATTCCGACTCGTAACGGACGCAGTCATGAGATGGTATGCTCTCAAAGTGTTTTTTCTTATTGCGGTACCGGCCAACAACACACGTGGTCCGCGGTACATGGAGAAGTCACTCGCGGCGACGCACCAGGCTCGACTTCATCACTCAGTGACGCTCATTTATGGTTCGACAGATGATCAAGTCGGCCTGTTCGTTCGGTGTCATGCTGCAGACCGAGATGCGGTCCTGCAGCCGATCCTCGCAAATTATCCGCACGCCACAGTGACGTTGAGCGAAGACGGGAGCCGCACCGGAGAATGCACAACTCCGGAATGCCAAGTCTGGCACAGCGACGTCCAACTGGTTCCGGAACTGTTTCCTATCCTGCGTCATGCACAGTTTGAAGATGCTCTGAACCACAACTTTGCCGATCCAGTGAGTGGCCTGTTCCGTGCGATTCTGCCGGAGCCTCAACTGAGTTGTCAGATTGAAATCTGCATTCGGCCCGCTACGCGACGCCGATGCCATGAAGCGCGTGCATCGATACAACTGCTGGATCGGGAGTTCTTTCGAAAGCACCACCGCCTTGCCATTTGGTTTGCACGGAGAAATACGCGACCTCGTCGATGGAAGCTCGCTCGATTGCTTGGACTCCTGGCTCGATGCACGCCCCAGCCAACTCACACGACTCTGGAAACGTCGGCCAGTCGTCTGCATGAGCGAGAAGATGACCTGCTGGCAGCATCCGAAAAGCTGGGCGGCCACTTGTTCGAAACGACGATTCGGCTAAGCGTGGAAGTTGCTGCCGGAATAGAGGCGCAACACGGCGATCGACTTCGCAGAATGGCGGGAGCCTTGGGGGCCTTCACGAAGTCCCGGCTCGCGACGTTTCAAACAACGCGGCCCTCGTGCAGTTCCGCCACAAGGGGCCCCCCGAGCTTCCTGATGTCGCACGAAGAACTGGCAACTCTATGGCATCCGCCGACCGAAGCTGCACAGTCGGAGCGGATGCAGGCCAGCGAGTTCACGGAGATGGAAGCACCGGCTTCATTCCACTCAGAGAAAGAAGAAGGAGCAGTCGTGTTGGGACGGGTTTTGTTCCGGGATGATCGGCGTCCTGTGGTCCTGGCTCTGGAAGACCGGCGGCGACATCTTTATGTGGTCGGAAAGACCGGCATGGGAAAGACGACACTGATCCAGAACATGATCGTCGCCGACATGCTGGCTGGCCGAGGAATCTGCCTGGTTGATCCGCACGGGGATCTCGCCGAATCAATCACGTCCCTTGTTCCCAGGCATCGTACGAACGATGTGATCCTATTCGATGCCGG
>JAYVNW010000534.1:0-2338 GCA_043758225.1 Candidatus Kuenenia sp.
TTGAAGTCACGGGTTCGCCGCCAGATAACCATGGTAAATGGCAGGGAAGAATTGATGAGCCTTAATCACATCGAACGCGCCGCCGAATTTTTGCCGAAAATCGAAGCATCGGACCCAAGCAGCAGTCACGCTGGCACGACGCCCGGCAGTTTCGCTCGCGCGCCAAGAATCGCACCAGGACGAAAAGGTGCGTTGACGTACGCATCTCCTGATACGCCGGGAATGCCACCAGCGTCCGACAAGACCGCGTGGGACTTCATGCCGACTGACTGGACTCTGCGATCAGGTTTCGAAGGCAATTATGAACAAGCTGCTGCCTGGCAGACCCCTGAGGATTTCGAACCATCAACACAACTTGAATTTGCACGTCTGGGTATCACAACGCCGGAAATGCACCGCGTTGCTGAACGAGAACAACATCTCACAGCCGAACAGATCCGTGACGAAGTTGCCGCTGGTCGCATGGTCATTCCAGCAAACAAGCAGCATTTGAATTACCAACTTGAACCAATGTGTATCGGTCGCGCATCGCGGACCAAAGTCAACGCAAACATGGGCGCTTCTCCAGTTTCATCGGGCACTGACGAAGAAGTTGAAAAACTTCACTGGGCAGAACGCTGGGGCGCGGACACTGTGATGGATCTTTCCACCGGTGGCGATTTGGACGCTTGCCGTGATGCCCTCATTCGTAACAGCTCGGTTCCAATCGGTACGGTGCCGATTTATTCGATGATCATCGGTCGACGCATTGAAGTTCTCACTATCGAAATGGTGCTGGAAGCACTTGAGCATCAGGCTCAGCAGGGCGTGGATTATTTCACGATTCATGCTGGCGTGCTGTTTGAACATCTGCAATATGTCAGCGATCGCCTGATCGGCATCGTCAGCCGAGGCGGTTCGCTGCTGGCAAAGTGGATGATTCACCACAACAAGCAGAATCTCATGTACACGCATTGGGAAGAGATCTGTGACGTCCTGCATCGGCACGACGTCACGTTCAGCATTGGCGATGGTTTGCGTCCGGGTGGACTTGCCGATGCAACCGACGTGGCTCAGCTGGCAGAACTGTCGACGCTGGGTGAACTCACCGAACGTGCCTGGCGCAAAGGCGTGCAGGTCATGGTGGAAGGTCCTGGCCATGTGCCACTGGACCAGATTGAATTCAACATGAAGCTGCAGAGAAATCTGTGTCACGGCGCTCCGTTCTACGTGCTTGGACCGTTGGTGACGGATATTTTCCCCGGCTACGACCACATTACCAGTTGTATCGGCGCGACGAACGCTGCATGGCACGGTGCCAGTATGTTGTGCTACGTCACGCCGAAAGAACATCTCGGCTTGCCCAAGAAAGACGACGTCAAGCAGGGCTGTGTGGCATACAAAATTGCCGCTCACGCTGCCGACGTTGCTTTGGGAATTCCTGGTACTCGTGATCGTGACGATGAACTCACTCGAGCCCGCGCGGCACTGAACTGGCAGAAGCATTTTGACCTGAGCTTCGACCCGGATATAGCTCGTGCGTATCACGACGAGGATCTGGATGTCGACACCGACTTCTGCGCCATGTGTGGCCATGACTGGTGCAGTGTGCGCATCAGCAAGGAGATTCAGGAATTCGCCAGCGGAAAAGCTAAAGAGTTCGAATGGGAAAAAGCAAAAGTCACTGCGGCCCTCACGGCTGAACAGCTTGAGATTCTAGAGAAACGCGGCGTGTTGTCACCGGAAGAAATCCATCGGCTGGCCAGCAAGACCAGGAAATCCGTGGGTGCCGATGACGGCAAAGGAAATTGCCACAGCGATTATGTGGATGCAGAAGTTGCGAAGAATATCCAGGTTGTGCAACTGGGAACTCCGGCGGATTGAAGCATCATGGCTCGTCCCGGCGTCATACTTCCAATACTGCAGAACTGGAGTTGTCACAATTGCGGTGGCTGCTGCCGGGAACATCAAATCGTCATGACGGCTGACGAAAAGAGCCGCATCGATAAGCAGAAGTGGACGGCAGCAGATGGCGTCATTGCCGACCGTCCATTGATCGTCGCTCACGGCAAGGATTTTCGCCTGAGCCATCAGACAGATGGAGCGTGCGTATTTCTTGATGAACGGGGACTCTGTCGAATTCACGCCAAGTTCGGTGAAGCGGCCAAACCGCTGGCGTGTCGAACCTATCCGTACGCCGTGCATCCGGCCGGAAACTCAGTAACCGTGAGTCTGCGTTTCAGCTGTCCGTCGGTTGTACAGAATCTGGGTAAACCTGTCGTTCAACAACGGCGAGCCGTCGAAGAACTGGTGAAGGAAATTGTACCTTCAGGCTACACTGAGCCAGAGGCACTGCGAC
>JAYVNW010000535.1:0-1758 GCA_043758225.1 Candidatus Kuenenia sp.
CGACGACTTGGTCCAGATTGGCGGACGAAAATGATCTTTCAGCTGCATTCTTGACTCCTGATTGCATCTGCATTTTATCAGCCAAACCAGCGATTTAAAGAGCGAACTGCCGAGTCACGATCTTGGCAGGCATGCGAATTGGCTCGAACGCCTATTTCTGCGGTTCCTTTTTTGGCATTTCTTTGGAGGCTGGTGAATCCGCCGGCGAAGCTTTAACGGCCTCAACATTCGACTGCTCCGGTTTAGTTTCCTTCACAAGCTCCAGCAACAGTTTATGAGCCTCCCGATAGCGCGGTGCCTGTGCCAGTGACAACAACACATGACGTCGTGCTGCGTCTTGGTCGGTCGGCTTCAAAAGTGCAGCAATGCGAAAATGCAGACGAGCGGCATCATCCTTCTGCAATGTCAATAAACTCGTCAACGCACCGATCGCCATGTCAGTCTGCCCAACGCTCTCCGCAGCTGTGACTGTTCGAGTTAATGCCGCCGGCTGGAACGGATCGATCGCAAAGATTGTCTTCCCCAATTCCACAACGCGATCGGGCTGCTTCTGAAGTTCACAAAGTTCCTGCAGTCTCATTGCAGCTTCGAGATCATCGGCGGAATACTGCAGATGCTCCGTCAGCGTCTGCATCTCCATTTCGGTTTGTTCACGTTGCTTGTAGATATCCGCCAGCAACCGGCGCGGGCCGTTTGTGTGGTCGTCCTGAGGCACAAGTGCGATTAGCTTCTTCAGTTCAGATTCGGCCTGGTCAAGTTGATCGGCCTTTGTCAATATTGATGCATACAAGAGTATGGCTGAAAAATTCTGCGGATGATCTTCAAGAAAGGTCTTTACGGATACCAGATCCACAAGTTTCGCCTCGGCAAACTCTTCTGTCGAAAACTCAACTCCGGTGGCAAAGGCGGTCGCTTGTTCGTTCAAAAACTTTGCAAAGGATTCTTCAAGGTCGTCTATCCCGTCCGTGTGACGATCCAGAGCATCATTGATTTGCACGCCATCATTCAGATCTTTCAGAACGGCATTCAGGGCTGGCAGGCCATGAAATGTTACAAGATGCTCAACAAGCATTGATGATTCGTAGTAAGCAAAGTTCAGATCTTCGCCGCTCTTCGCCGTTAAAAACGCACTGCTGAGTTCAGCGACCGGCGTTACGTCGCCAGCCAGAATTCGGCTACGAAAATCAGGAGTCATGTGCTGTCCCCAGCGAGAATCCGTCCGCCGCTCTTCGAAGACAGAAATCCCTTCGCTCAACCAACGCGGCATGCGGTTGCTGGTCTTCTGCAGTGTGATCACGTGACAGAATTCGTGCCATAACACGGACTCCCAACTGCCAGGGTTTTCCTTGCGAGTGGCGGGGCTGTTCGCGGTCACCACTTTTCCGAAACAGACACCCAGAAAGCCAGCGACATCCGGAACACCAAACGTACGAACGGCAAAGTCATCGACTCGCGGATAGATCTCAACGTACACCGGAATTTCAGGCGTGAATTCGTATCGCGCGGTGACGTCCGTCCATGCCTGTTCCAGCAAAGACAGCACACGCGGGCCATAAACAGCGGCTTCATTTGTTTCCATGCGAACCTGAAAGTGTTCGCTGCTGACCGTCGTAAATCGACCCAGAGAATCCTTTAGCTTCAGCAAGTTAAACAGAGTCGTACTATAGCCATCAGCCTTGTACGCCTGCTCGGCCTGCTGCCAGCCTTCCTCTTCAAGCCCCAATCGCAGCAGATCCTGAGCCAGCTGAATTCGGGCTT
>JAYVNW010000536.1:0-4335 GCA_043758225.1 Candidatus Kuenenia sp.
GTTGCCAAACCCGCAAGCCACCGGCGTGAAGCCGGTGGGGTGTTGTGTTTGGTGGTCGCATTTATTTAGTTGTCAAACCTGGCCTCCACCGACGCAGGGTCGGATGGGGGCGGATGCGGCGAAACAGATGGAGTCACGGATACCGATGAACGAAGATGGAGTCCGCGTCACGCGGATCGACTGGCTGACGGCGGTCCCGACATTGCGATTATGCGAAGCCGTGCGCTGCTTTGTATCGCCGCGCGCATTGTTTCCAGCAGCGTTGTTTCTTTGCCTATATCGGGGGCCTGCGTGGCTTCTTGGCTCGTGGATTGGCTCAGGTTTCCAGACAGATTCGGTCGGTCAATTAAGTGGCATCAGTGCATCCGCTTTCGAGTCGCCAAACGTTCTGGGTGCTCTCTTTGCACACGTGAGTTCGTTCGGCAGTGGTACGATTCAGAAGTCATTCGACAACTTCTTTTCGCTCGCCGCAACGATGCTGGTCTTTGGCTTTTGTGCGATCCCTGTGATGCGGTTTGCAGGCTGTCGAATCTGCTCAGCGAGTGGATCTGGCTTATTTGCCGGCGCGAAGCTTTCACTGCGGAGCTGGAAGGCAATCCTGACTAGCTCAATTCTAAGCTTGATACTGGTCGGACTGCTTTGCATTACGTTTCGAACGTCGCGTTGGATTTGCGATACAACGTTCGAGAGCATTACGTCTCTTGCGGCACTGCTGTACATAGTCGGATGCCTCGTGCTGGGCAGCGGGTGGTTACTTTCACTCGCCGCGATCGCGATCGACCGCTGCGACGGTGCGGAAGCGCTCAGTCGCGGAATCAGCTACGTTCTGTCACGCTGGCAGCGAGTTGTGATTTATATCTTCGCTGGATTTGTCTTGATTGAAATCTGCAATCGTTCGTTCTGGTGGTTGGCTGAAATGGCGTCTCCAATGACTCCGATCGCTGGAACCAATCTGACGACGGGACTGTTCAATCAATTCGTTGAAGTGCTGCGATTGAGCCTGCTTCTGTGCGAAATCGCAATCGCCTATGTGCTGCTGCGAAATGTTGAAGACGGTGTGAGTCTGCATGAAATTGACGGCGGCAAGCCTGCTGCATAAGCGTCGGCCTGAAGAGATCATAAACCGCTCGGCAAAACGCTGGCCGTTCCGTCGCCATTGGCGGTGACAATGAGTTTGCCGGTTGGCGAAAATGTCGCGGTGTTGCCGACGCGGCCGACCCGATTTTCAGTGAGCAACTTTCCGTCCGATGTGTTCCATTGTTTGATCTGGCCCGCGTAACCGTACGACATCACTCGAGAACCATCCGGACTGAAGGTTACGCTGTGCAGGTAGTCCGTATGGCCTGTCAACGTTTGTTGCTCAACACCGCTGATCATGTCGAGCAGATGAACTTTGCGGTCGGCTCCAGCAGCGGCAATTACTCCGCCTTGTGGATGAACGGCAATTGAATACATCGTGGCGTCATATGTGATCAGTTGCTTCAACTGACGACCTCCGACTATGTCCCAGAGTCGTAATGTGCCGTCAGCGCCGGATGACACGGCGAACGTTTCATCCGGGCTCAAAGCCAAACCATGCACGGCACCGACGTGACCGTCGAGCTGAAACTTTTGCTGTCCAGTCATGTTGTCCCAAACTCGGACAGTTTGATCCGTACTGCCGGAAACAATTGTTGAACCATCATGCGTCACTGCAACGCCGTAAACTGGTCCACCGTGATTGAATTGTCGACGTTGTTCGAGTCCGGCGTATGCCCATTCTTCAATCTGCCCCTCTGCCAACGCAACCCAGACCGAGCGACTATCGGTGGCGAATAGCAGTCGATTCACGGCACTCGTTGTCGAAAACTGCTGATGCTGAATCAGCTCCTGTGGAGGTTGCACGCCCTGAATCGTCGGTGCAAAGATCCGGATGATGTTGTTGGCCGTCGCCATGGCCAGCTTGCGATTATCGGGACTCCAATTCACTGCGGTCAGCGGAGCATCCACTTTCAGAACGCTCAACGTTATTGTTCCGTCGTTTGCATTCCAAACGAGCATTTCACCGTTTTCGCAACCCACCGCAATTCGTTGGAAGTCCGAACGAACGGCAGCCACGACGGGCTTATTGTCCCCGACTGTGTATTCGCGATCCATGTTGCCAGTGGCGAGATTCATCATCAGAACTCGCCCATCCGCGCCGACTGTAATCACTTGTCCGCCACCGTTGTATGGCACCATGCTGCGAATCGCTCCCACGTGCGCAGCGATGGCTCGAGTAATCGACGTGCGGGACGAAATCAACGACTTATCATCACCGGATGAAATGAGCGTCTGTCCGTCCGGTAGGAATCGAACACTGCGAATCCCTGTGTCGGGGACGTGATGATCGAACGATTCCAGCAACAGCCCAGTCGCAGTATCCCAGACTCGAATCACACCGTCGACACATCCTGTTGCGACACGCGTGGAATCCGGCGACACCGAAACGGATACAACGGCCTTGTGATGCTCAATCGAATGCGCGGGCGATGCATCGGCCGTTTTCCAGATTCGAAGCGTTTTATCTTCACTGACCGAACAAAGCAGCTGGCCGTTTGGGAAAATGCTGATTTCATTCACCGCCGCTGTGTGGCCAGCAAACGACTTCACTGGTTCATTTTTGGCTGGATTGGCGTCGGCCAGGTTCCATTGTCGAACTATTCCATCAATTCCGCCGCTAAACAGAAACTGCTGATCCGGTGAAATCATTAATGCGGATTCGCCGTCTTTGTTCCCATGCCATAGTTTCAGCAATGCACCCTGCACGAGAACGCCATCGTTGCCAGTTCCGGTACAGACGATGCTTCGTTGATCTTCACCAGCGAAAGCTGCGTCGGTAATTGGAAAGGGCGTTGTGAGTTCTTCGTGGATTCGTTCGGTTTCAATATTCACTCGCTGGACGAACGGCTGCGACTTACACACGACGACAAATACTGCGTCGCGATCAAACCGAGCTGACGACAACCCCGCAACCGGTGCCATCGACTTTCGAAGCGTGCCGTCGATTCCAAACACATGAACTTGCCCCAGATTGCTTGTCGCCAGAAATGCGTTTCCGTTCGCTGCAACGTCGAGTTGTTGCAGTACGCCTCCCGGCGATGCGATCGGAGCGGCGATTGCACCGTCCCAACGGAGTCGCAGAATCGAAGCACCGGATGTTGTCATCACTGCCAGCCCTTGATCCTGCGAGAGTCGACTCAACTGGACGACTTCAGTACCATCAGGAGTCCTGAATTCCCAGCCTGGTTTCACAGGTTCGGCGCCGTCGACTGGCTTTCGAGCCGGCAACGGCAGCGTCCAGCTTCGAATTGCGCCATCGGCGGACGCTGTGATCAGGCTGTTGCGATCCGAAGAAAACGTAAGTGCTTTCACTGCTGAGGAACTCGCCTTGACAACACCTTGAGCCGTCCCATTCGCGGCGTCCCAAATCCAAACCGTACCTTCGGCGTCGCCGGTGGCAAACAGAACGTCGTCGTCCCGAATAGTTACGGCTCGCAGTGGTTGTGTGTGGTTTCCGTATTGCGCCACCTGGCCACCGGCTGCGTTCCAGCGACGAGTGGTCATGTCGTCGGAAATGGTCAGAGTCCACGTTCCACTTTTTGCAACTGCGACACCACGCACGGCACTAGCATGTCCTGACATCGGAACGGCAGCGATCGGTTGTTTCCAAAGTCTTAAAGTGCCATCGCTGCCAGCCGTTGCAAAGCGTACGCCATCCAGACAAACGGCAACATCATTGATCACGCCCTGGTGTCCAGCGACGAAACCAATAGTACTGGCATCATTGATATTGATCAGTTGGCATCGACCTTCTTTGTTCGCTCTGGCAAACCATGCGTTTGTTGGCGAAACGGCGATTTGTGTTGTTTCTCCCTGTGTTTGAGGAAATTCTCGCTGAATTTCGCCGGTCTGCAGATTGATCAAACGACACAGTCCATTTGATAATGCATAGACGGCAACTTGCTGGCCAGTCAGAACTGCGACTGTCTCGCCCGCCACATCGGAGGTCAGCAACTTCCTTGGCGATGACGCTGGAAGTTGCCACACGCGGATGACTCCATCGTCTCCTGCGGTGGCGATGCGTTGATCATTGTTTGGTAATACAATTGCCGTTACTTTCCCTTCATGCCCCAACAGTTTCGCAAGCGGCGTATCAAGATCAGGACTCCACATCATGATTTGTCCGGTCGTATCCGCCGTGGCGAACGATGTGCCATCATTTCGGTATGCAGTCGCAAGCACAGCGGATAAATGGCCCAATCGAGTCGTCGCAGGCAGTTCCAATGCGAACCCGGGAATCGCATTGCCACTTCC
>JAYVNW010000537.1:0-2587 GCA_043758225.1 Candidatus Kuenenia sp.
GATTTCCACCGGCACGTTTCGTGAATCACCGATTCGGCAACGTTCCAGATGCCAATAGGGTTTTTCGTCGAGTCGTTTGTTGCGGATGGATTCGGTTAATTCAGTTGGCGTCTCCTCCAGTAAAGCCGCAGCATTAAATGTCAAGTTGACAGTTTTGGGTTCATCCAGTTTGAGCGTACTCACCTTCTCATCCGCAGACCGCATCCCGACACTAACATTATCCACTTTGAAATCCAGAATGTGGCTCAGACCATCACCGCAGTAACTGCGACCATCGCGCAGGCCTTCGATCCATGTGTCGTAGGAAAGCTCCTGGCCCTTGTCGAGTTGCACGTAGATGCGTCCCAAGCCAACACGGTCGCCATAGATGCATGGAAAATCTGTCTCGCCGCTGATGCGAGTTGTCATGCCACAGTTGAGTGTGTGATACCAGATATTCAGTTCCCAGATCGCTGGTGTATCGACGGCAGACATGAAGTCGCACACATTGTGAGCCGTCGTCACCACATACTCATTGGCACCAATGCCATCGAATCGCGGCATTTCGTAGTCCGGAAGTTTGGTGACCGCCTTTCCCTGCCAGCCCAATGGCGCACCGCCCCATGGATGTCCAGGAAACGCTCGTGAACCGTCGGGCATAACATCCGGCAATGCGATTCCCCAACCGCTGTGACTATAACCCACAACGCCGCCCTGATCGCGTCCCCATTTGAGAACAGGCAGAGTCCAGCTTGGCCATTCTTCCAGCCGCGTCGTGCCGGGATAATCATCCTCTGTCAGTTTTAACAGACACAGATGACCGGCGTGCGACGATGGAAAACCGCTCACTTCAACATCGTAACGCATCAGATAGTCTCGTGTCGAAAGCGCCGAGACTTGTCCGTTGAAGTATTCCTTTTGAGTATACCAGCACGGCCCCCAGCTTAGCACGCAGCCAACATTCAGATCTTCACCCAGAATGTGACGCATCATGGCTTCGGGGCCGACGCCTTCCGTCGGGCTGTCATAGTGAGCACAGCCGGCGGCGTGAACGTGATGATCACCGGAATACCAGCCCGTCTTTGCCACATGAATCCAGCGTTTCAAATCGACCTGCACTGTCTGTTCCGCCGCATCCGCGACCTTTACATTCAATCTCTGCGGCAGATACTCAGGCCCGCGATTCACAACGAACGAATAGTCACCCGGCGGCAGCATGATGGATTCGCCATCATGACGATACACCTGACTGTGGAAGAAGAAATCCGGAGCCAGTCTCCGCGAAGGCAACGGATAGACTCGCCCCTGCGTATCGCGAATGATGAAGTTCGCTGTTGTCGGTTCGCCATCAACATCGTGAATCTGCAGCGTCACAGCGACCGCTGATTTGCAGTCAAACAGAATCGGTACAGCATTGCGAAAACCAATATCCTGAGTCCCCGCGCCGATATGAAACGAAAGCGACACCTCACGCTGACCAGCATCGCGGCTATACAACAGCAACACGCGGTATTCCACAAGCAACCCGGACAGCTTTTCTTTCAGCGGTTCGCGTTGAAGCATGTTGAGATCCAGAAAACGATCCGGCACATCTTCAGGATTGACGAGCTTCTGATCTTTGCGAGGTTCCTCGCGTGCTCCACGTCCCTGCTGATAGACGGGCAGCGCGTTGGGACTTTCGGCAATGAGCACCGGGTTGATGCCGGCTTCGTTATGCACCTTGATCAGAAAGGCTCGCCAGCCCTGCTGCATTAGCTCTTTCTTAATTGCACCTTCGGCGACCTTAACGCGGCTTTCCGCATTGATGTTGACAAAGGCCAGACAAAGAGGATCCAGAATCAACTGCAACTGTTTGACGGCCGCCACGTCATCCGGCAACGCTGATGCCTCGTCAATTTTCTTCCGGACATCATCGCTCAACGGCGCGCCGGCAAACTCCATCGCCTCAACCAGGCGTCGAGTCGCCGCGACGAACGGCTGCCGTTCAACACCGACGGTCACTTGCACCGGATCTTCGGCGTGAGCAGAGCATAAAACCGTCGTGACTATGATTGCAAAAACAGCACTGCAATTCCTGAAACCGCTCATCGTTGTACTCCTGTCAGAGATCGTGTGATTTCGGCAGTGTATTCGGTGAGTCAAATGAATGCACCTGACGGCACAGAATCACTCAGCTCAGAGCGATGAACGCCAACGGGTGAGGCCGTTAAGGATTCTTCCTCGCGGAAATAGGCAGGTTTCTGTAGCCGAAGTGGTGAGACTTCGAAATAGTTTCGTGGCGAATGCCCGACTTCTGACCAATCTACAAAAATCCTTGACGGCGTTGCGCCCCACTCGTCGTGCGGCGAATGAAGTCGACCAGAATCAGCACTGTGCTCAGGACATGGCCAGCCCATGTGGCTGTGATCTGGCTGAAGAGTCGGTGCTCAATCGGATTCCATTTGGAGGTTCCAGGCGGGTAATGACAGACTGTAATTTCGAGCCCGGTCTCATCGGCAAAGTCGTGCAGACCTTTCTTGTACCGCCGCGAACGCGCTCCATTACTGCCGCCACTATCGGCCTCGATCATCAGACGCTTCGCCTGGGGATAGTGCGGCTGGTTGAGACG
>JAYVNW010000538.1:0-1918 GCA_043758225.1 Candidatus Kuenenia sp.
CCAGACACAAACGCAAATGTTAGTCGTGTGCCACGACCGGAGAGTCCGATCGCGGCCAGATTCGCCATCGTGATCCATGAGCCAAGCACAATCAGAGGCAGATACCACGCGCCGACCGGCTCAGGGAAAACCGACTTCGGAAGCCGATGCAGAATGTCTGCAAAGAAAAGCCACGCAACAAACATTGTTGCCCAGATAGCCCACGTGATCAGCAGACTTCGGCCAGTCATTCGAAGACACGTTTTCGCAAAATCGGAATTCGTGAATGGACGCGTCGAAAGAAAATGTCCCAATTCTTCGGCAGTCTTCTGGTCAAACAAATCACTGATCGTAGGTGAATGGTTTCGGTTAGCACTTCCTGTGGATGAAATGCCAATCAGCAGTCCAACGAATCCCGCAACGCCAGGGATCATCGCTCCCCCGATAAGATTGGCCTCATGAACATCAGAGAATGCATTTCCTTGATACTTTCCGAAGATGATCTGAATGCAACCCACGCTCGCGACAACGGCATAGCCCAGAATCACAATAAGCGGCATCGCCCAACCTTTCAATCGCCATTCGTACCAGAAGTGAGCTTCCATTGGTGATCGAAATGGCCGATCACAAATCGGCGATTTTGCAACAAACGATTCCCATGTTCGCAAGATCCATTTCCAGCCGCCCAGCGACGGCATTGGTTCGCCGCATCGATCTCGTTTGACGGCGATGACCGTTACCCAGTACGCAATCGCCACGGCACCAGACATTGTGGCGATGTCTCCCGGCGTGACGTTGGTCCAATAGTGATCTGGCTGAGTAAACCATCCTCCGTATTGCGATCCCAACCAGCTGAATAAAACAATCGATGGCGAAGCGGCCAGGCAGAAACTGGAAAGTCGTTTCTGTGAAACGGAAACCAAAACCTGAAGTGAAGCCCACGCCACAATAGCAAATAACGACGGGCCCAGAATGGGCCAGTTCATATGATAGATTTTGCTGTACATCAAGGCCGCCACCGCAACCTCCATCGCCAGCAAAAACCCTCCCGGAAACATTTGCCAGGCTACAAGTGACGGCGTTGAAATTGGCTTCGCGTAGAGTCGCGACATCGAACCCTGCGCTGCAACAATTCCTGCACCAAACTGAAACATGATGAGTGGCAAGAACATGACATGCATGATCAAAAAGGCATTGTCGTCGGATTCGATTTCGTACGGACTGAGCGCCCCGAAGATGAGCATCGGAAGCATATTTCCGAACAGAAAGAATCCCAGAATCCACCAGCGACCATGGGAGAAAGTTTCCCACATCAGAGCTTGAGGAATTGAACGCATGAGTAGTTTCCAGATTGGTTTGTTCGAAAGCGATTGTGAGCCGCAAGGCGCTAGCCGCGGGTGTTCTCTTGTGTTTGCAATGTTTCTTACCAACTTACCCGCAGCTAGCGCTTTGCGGCTCACTAATTCGCGACACAAAAATCTCATCCAGCGTTAAGCTTGAATCGTCCACAACCGTCGCGCCGATTGCTTCTGCAGCGCGTCGAAGTTGTGCCGATTCTCCGCTGCAAACGTATGTCCATTCCGCTCCACCACCTTCACAAACCAAGGTTCCGAGAAGCGCCGGAGCCTGCGACATGGTCTGTTGAAAACGCAACGTCATCCGCCGGTGCGTTTCTTTGATCTCATCCATCGACGCTGTCAGCAGAATTTGTCCCTGATGAATAATGGCGACTCGATCTGCCACGCGTTCCACTTCGTCCAGCAGATGCGATGAAAAGAAAACTGTCCGGCCTTCATCGGCGATCGTGCGAATAATCGCTCCAAGAATATCGCGACGTACAATGGGATCCAGCCCCGAAGACGGCTCATCCAACACCAGCAAATCCGGTCGATGCGCCAACGCGACCAGCAATCCAGCGCGGGCTCGCTGACCACGAGAG
>JAYVNW010000539.1:0-5961 GCA_043758225.1 Candidatus Kuenenia sp.
GCGCGCGTCGCGGAAATGGCCCCGAAGATGAATGACGTCATCAAGGCCGCTCGGGCCAAAGGCGTGTTTATCATTCACTGTCCCAGCGACATCATGGAATTCTACAAAGACTTCCCTCAACGCAGACTGGCGCAGTCTGCGCCAGTGGTTGAAACGAAGATTCCACTGGAACGCTGGTGTTATCTGGACAAGTCACGCGAAGGTGACAGGCTGCCGATTGATGATACGGACGGCGGTTGTGACTGTGATCCTCCCGTGAAGAATTATCGCGCGTGGAGTCGGCAGCATCCGGCAATCGAAATCTCCGGGCAGGACGCCATCACTGACAGTGGTGAAGCGTTTTATCTGATGAAGCAGCGCGGCATTACAAACGTGATTGTGATGGGCGTGCATACCAACATGTGTGTGCTGGGCCGCCCGTTCTCGATCCGGCAAATGGTACGACAGGGCCAGAACGTCGTGCTGATGCGAGACATGACCGACACGATGTACAATCCAGCAAAGGCTCCATTTGTTTCGCACTTCACGGGCAATGATTTGATCGCTCAGCACATTGAACAGTACTGGTGCCCGACAGTTCTCAGCACCGACCTCGTCGGTGGTGAGCCATTCCGATTTGTCGACGATAAGCGTAAGCATATTGTGATTTTGACATCAGAGCCCGAATACAAGACAGAGGTCTCTCTGACGAAGTTCGCAGCGGAAGACCTTGGCAAAGATTTCAGGGTGAGCCTTGTGTACGGCGATGCTGCTGATGGCAGCATTCTTCCGGGTCTGGAAGTAATGAAGTCGGCTGATCTGGCATTCATCAGTGTCCGCCGGCGCACGTTGCTGCCGGATCAGTTGCAGATTATTCGAGACTTCATCGCTTCGGGGAAGCCAGTCATCGGCATTCGAACGGCAAGTCATGCGTTCTGCCTGCGCGACAAGCCGGCTCTTGACGGCCGAGTCGACTGGCAGGAATTTGATCGCGATGTCATTGGCGGAAGCTACACGAATCATCACGGAGATGGACCTGAAACAACGATCACGCCAGCAGCAGGTGTTGCAGAACATCCTGTGCTTGCAGACATTGATGTTGCAGAGTTAAAAGGCGTGGGATCGCTTTACAAAGTCAGCCCACTACACCCAACGGCATCACCATTGTTGATCGGTACGATTCCGGAAAAAGACGCGGAACCTGTCGCATGGATAAACAAACGCGCGGACGGCGGAACGACATTCTATACGTCATTGGGACATGTCGGCGACTTCGAGCAGCCCGCGTTTCGGCGTCTGCTGAAAAATGCCTGCATCTGGCTGACGACGAATTCTGTGCCTTAAGGCGCGACTGGTGATTCTGTTTTGGAATCGGGAGTTTCAGCCGCCGCTTTATCCAGCACCTGCAGGAGCCGATCTGCGATGGCAATACCGAGCAGCCTGTTTCCCTCGTGATTGAAGTGACACCAGGGATCGACATACAAAGTTTCTTCGACGCCCGAAAACACTTTTGTCTGATCGCTGAATTCCACTCCATTGCTTTCCAGGATACGTCCCAATTCCTGAAGACGCGGGTACATTCGCGGGACGAATTCAGCAGAAACATCTCCGGGGTCAAAACAGGACATCAATTCTTTTTCGCTCAACCGTTTTGAATCAGGCACGTATTGATTCGGCTGCAGCACATGCAGATACAGTGTTCCGTTGGCCTTGCAGAGATGATGCATCTGCCACGAACACCGCTGCCACATTGCTGCGACTTCTGGTTCAAGGGTTTCTCCGACAAATCGGTTTTCAGGGCCATGAGTCGTGAAGCTGTGAACTTTTGACTTGCTGACTTGAAGCCCAAGATCGGTTTGCTCGGTCCATGCTGATCTATCCCGCATCAACCAGATGAGGTTGTAGAGATACGACCACCTCCAGATAGAAATCTGATTCGATTTCGCCATCTGCTGGCGTTTTCCTCGCAGCTGCAGAAGTCTCGCCGCATCAGCTGAAATTCTGGGATCTGCCATAGCGACGACTCTACCGTGCCAAGCGCGTGGATACGAAATGGCCGTGCCTTGCTTTGCGTTGTCGCAAATTGTCAGAACCGTCTCATTGTATCCATCAATGTTAATGATCGCATCGAACTCCGCACCCTGCGTCAACAGAAAGTTATAAGCCATCAACTGCTGCGGTTGCTTATAACCAGGCATCGCAAGCCGAACAAATTGAATTCGCCGCCCCTTCAATGATGGATGAGCAGTGAGTTTTTCACACAGCACATCCTCCGCTTCCCATGAAAATCCCCATGCTACGGATCCACCGGCGATACCAATGATATATGTGTCGGGTGATCTATGGTAAATGCTCTCACTGTCGTCTCGGAATCCAAGCCAGTTCGTGGAAATGATTCCTCCAGAGTATTTTCCCGGCTTTGACAGCTGCGGATTATGAACCCATCCCAAATAGGGATGATATGTCTCTGTTGCTCCGTCCGAAACATCAATACCCTCGGCAATCGACTGTTGTTCTAACCTCAGGCCCTGCATTGAAAAGCTGGTTCGCGCTAAACACAGTCCAGCCAATCCAATCAGTTCAAGCGCTACAAGAACCAGTCCGGCCATCAGTGTGCGAAACCCAATGCGTTTCGTAAGCGATAACTTTCGCCGCGCAATGGGCGTGGGCGAGTTACTTGCAGTCATAAACACGGAGCTTTGCGGAATAGCTGGGTTGTTTTCGGCCGGCTGCGTTCACAACGCAACCGTGTTGTCGGCCAAATAATATTCATTCGACACGAACATGAAAACGGACAACGGGTATTCGGATTATGCCCCCTGGATTTAATTGGGCTACGCAGATCGGCGGATTTCCGGCTGATCCGCATACAGCGACAATGCTCCAGCCAGTCGAGCCGCGTATTCGTTGTGGATTCGCCCAACGGCCTTGCCTGCAAGTTTGGCCAGAGAACGTGGTACCGCAAATCCAAGGGTTGGTCGCAGTTCAATCCGCTGTCCGATCGGTTGTTGCATGAATCCCATGCGGCGTTTAAACAAATCGAGCGAGTTCATGCCCGTCTGAAGCGACTGTAAACCAATGCAGACTTCCGTCGTATCTTCGCGAGTCAAAGCCTGTTGAAGAAACGTAAACAGCATGGCGTTGTTCGGACGATGTTTCAACAATTCTTCGTCTGATCGGACGATGCAGATATTCTCCACGGTCCCAATGCGAAATGAGATCAAAAACGAAGCCAACTTTCCCTGGTACCGAGCGGCCCAGACGGTTGCGGCAGGGCACTGAGACGTAGCGTCGAAGTATTCTCTCCAGTAGGATTCATAGTCGGCGGCGATTCTTCGGCCCTGACGCCGCAACGTCTGGGCGTGAAGATCAATCCCGTCTGTTCCCAGTTCGCGGGCGTCTTCCTGTCCATAGGTGCATTTCTCCAGCCCTTGGCGTGTCTGATTTCGAGCCTTCGGGTCCAATGATGTCAGGCTGTAATTCTTTTCCGTCAGTATCTGACGAAAGCCTTTGGCACCATCTTCGATTTTGCAGCAAAAGCGAGACATCACGCCACGGTGATCCATCACTTCTGAAAGATCAACAGTGGCTGGATTTAATTGCGATTCAAAAGGGAAACAAGTCCACGCGCGAGAGAAGACGTTGAACCAATGAACTCCATTCGCTTCCCTGACGGTGTGTCCGATCCGCTCCAGAAAAGCAGCGTAATGTTGAGGCTCCATCACAAACTCTCCACTTAAAACTTACCACTTGGAATTACACGGCAATCAGGCCCCGCGCAATTAATTTTGGCCTTCTGACGCAGCGTCGCGGAACGATGCAGTTCCAGACTGCAATTGAGAAAGAAATCCCAGGTGCTGTCCATTGGGAAATATTCCGAGACAGAGACCCGATCGCAGCTGCAGCATCCAACAATCGGCAGATTGTTACTCTTGCCGATGAATACTATTGGTTTGGGCTCGCAAATAGGGCAGGCGACCTGTTCACGTACGCTGCCGGATTTTGCGGAAACAACCGCGAATCTACTGGTCTTTTGATCCGTTTCTGCGTCCCTCCTGGACTTCTCTCGAATCCATTCATCAACTCTTCTTCTACTCAATTACTCCGATCGTTGCAATGCGTGAAAATTTGGGAAGAACGAGCAAAGATGCTAAGAAGGGCAACCTCTGAACTCAACACCATTCAGAGGTTGTCAGCCGGACACGAATAGCTGATCATTCCGCCTCACTGGACAGACGAAAACGGAATAGAAGAAATCAGTTCTTTAATTGTGAGATTCAGGCGTGAAACTGCTGCAGACACTGACGCAAACCCCCTCAGTACCGGGCCGCGAAGATCGCATCCGCAAAGTGATCCTTGACTATGTCACGAAACACAAGCTATTCGACGACCTCACCGTCGATTCCATGGGCTCACTGATTGGCGTCCGCAAACCACGTCCGGAAAACGGCAAGCCATCGAAGAAGCCGTTGAAAGTCATGTTGGCAGCACATATGGATCAAATTGGTTTTCTGGTGCGTCACATCGACGAACAAGGTTATCTGCGACTTAATCCGGTTGGTGGTTTCGATGCACGCAACCTGTTTGCTCGCAAGGTTCGCGTCTGCACTTCGCACGGTGATTTTCCGGGCATCATGAATGCATCCGGCAAACCGATCCACATCGCCAGCGAGTCCGAGAAAAAGAAGATCCCGGAAGTCACCGAGTTCTTCGTCGATCTCGGGATGACAGGCGATCAGGTTCGCAGCAAAGTTCTCATCGGCGATATGGTGGTTCTCGACGGGCCTTTTGAAGAAGTTGGCGATTCTGTTGTCAGTCAATGTTTGGACAATCGCGTCGGCTGCTGGGCACAGATCAAATCGCTGGAAGCTTTACAGCATCACAACTGCGAAATCTATGCAGTCTGGACCGTGCAGGAAGAAGTCGGCCTTCGCGGCGCACAGACAGCAGCGTTTGGAGTCGAACCGGATATCGGCGTTGCGTGTGACACAACGCTGTGTTGCAAGACGCCAGGTGTACCGGATGAAGATCGCGTGTCTGTTGCGGGTGAAGGCGTTTGCCTGCATGTCATGGATTCGTCGATGATCTCGGACATCGGCTTAGTGGAACAGTTCGAAGCGGTAGCGAAAGCCAACTCCATCAAATGTCAGCGAGCAGTATTGCCTCGCGGTGGACAGGATGGAGCCATGATTCAGCGAAGCCGCAGTGGTGTCAAAACCATCGCATTGGCGTGCCCGGTGAAGTACATTCACACGGTGACTGAAATGACTCACAAGGCCGACTTGCATTCGTATCACACGCTGTTGACAGCCTGGCTGGCAACGCTGTAGCGTGTTCCGTGAATGACCTTGCGCATTTCCGTCAGAGTATCACTCATTTGCCTGCCGGTGAAGGGCCTAACTAACTTTCATGAATCCATCCCGGCATTGCTTCGTTCAAAGCCTCGGGACTCCTTCCACTTCGCCGGGTCACGGCCGTCTATTCCAAATTCTTCTGCGTGAAAACCGGCTAGCGGACTGCCGGCGCCGGTGGCACGATGCGTTTCGGACACGGGTTCTCAAAAGGCATCTGCCCACCACGCCACGCGCCTTTGGCTTCGTGTTGGAGTTCAGCGTACTTTTTCGCGAGTTCCAATACGGCGTCCTCGCTTTCATCCACGAGAAGTGAAAACCAATCGCCTTCGACTCCGCTTTTTGCGACGCGAATGCCAGCAGCCAGTCGACCGCGATGATCTCCGCCGGCACAGTCGGCAGCGATAAGTGCGGCCATCAGCCGATCGGCCAGACTACCTTCGGTGTCTTCGTAGGCTGCAGCCATATCCACAATAACACTGCGCCCCGTGAGAGTGTTGCCCTGACAACTGTAGAATCGTCCTGTCATTGCACCCCAGTATCGGCTGCTGATGCCAGCGTTCGTCGGATTATGCACGGCCGTTCGTCCCTGCATATCGACGATAGCCAGCTGCCGCAGTTCGGCGTCCTT
>JAYVNW010000540.1:0-7364 GCA_043758225.1 Candidatus Kuenenia sp.
CGGAATTTGAACTACTTGTCGAGAATTGTCGTCACGGCCATCATGGATTTATCGATTGCTACGGCGCGACAAATCCTGCGGAATTTTTTGCAGTCATCACCGAGACATTCTTCGAGCGTCCGAATTCGCTGCGGTTGCACCATCAAGCAGCGTACGAGGTTTTGAGCGAGTATTACTGTCTGAATCCGGTACAGTGGATTTGAAAATCTCATTTCGAGGCCAGAAACTGGTGGTCAGGGAAAGTTCCCTCAGAGACGTGCTTTCACTAAACTCCCCAGACTGAAATGAGTCAACCAGTCCGGAAGGGCAGAATCGCACGTTCTGAAGTTCCGTTTACGCAGTAACCTTGTCCCTGAAAAAAAAGGCACCATTGTCATGGCAAAATCGACCAAGAAAGTACCAGCAACCAAAGCAGCCAGCGAAGATCAGGTCATGCTTGACAATGCTTTGGCACAGATCGAGAAGACGTTCGGCAAAGGCTCGATCATGAAGCTCGATTCCAACGAAAACTCTGGAGGCTTTCCTGGTATTTCGACTGGTGCTTTGTCGCTCGATCTGGCAATGGGCGGACACGGATTTCCTCGCGGTCGTATTATCGAACTGTTTGGTCCGGAATCCAGCGGCAAAACCACACTCGCGCTGCATGCCATCGCTTCGGCTCAGAAGGCCGGTGGAATAGCGGCGTTTGTGGACGCCGAACATGCACTCGATCCTCAATGGGCACGCAAACTGGGTGTGAATCTGGACGAACTGCTCGTGAGTCAACCGTCGTACGGCGAAGAAGGTTTGCAGATTACTGAAATGCTGATCAAGTCAAATTCGGTCGACATCATTGTCATCGACTCCGTTGCTGCATTGGTGCCAAAAGCAGAACTCGATGGCGAAATCGGCGATACGCACGTGGGACTTCAGGCAAGAATGATGAGTCAGGCGATGCGAAAACTGACTGGCGTGATTTCAAAAGCGAAAGCGACTGTCATCTTCATCAATCAGATCCGTGAAAAGATCGGTGTGATGTTTGGCAGCCCGGAAACAACTCCAGGCGGACGTGCGTTGAAGTTTTACAGTTCATGCCGAGTTGACGTGCGACGCATCAGTTCACTGAAGGAAGGAGAAACGCAAATCGGAATTCGGATGCGTGCAAAGATAGTCAAGAACAAGGTTGCACCACCGTTTCGGATCGCGGAATTCGACATGTACAATCACTGCGGCATTAGCTACGAAGCGGACCTTGTCGATCTTGGCGTCGAAAACAAGATTATCGATCGCAGTGGAAGCTGGTTCAGCTACGGCAGCACAAAACTGGGTCAGGGCCGCGACCGTGTGCGAGTTTACCTCGAAGAAAATCCTGCCATTGCCGCCGAAATTCGAGCCAAAATTCTCGACCTGAAACACATCTCTTCCGGAACTTCCGAAGCCGTCGAAGATGTTGTTGTTGCGACGGAAGAATGAACCCCGGATTGCATTGTTTACAACCATTAGCCAAGGAATTTCAACCTGGCAGAATTTACGAGCCTTCCAGTGCCGCTTTGGCATCGGAAGGCTCGTATCTTTGTGTCGCGTTGTTGAATCCTCGAACCACTTCTATATTTGAGACGAATTCATGCACGTCGTGAATGGAATAAGAATCTTCGGTGCGTTTCTGGCGGTCGCCGTAACAATCTCAGACGCTGCCGTTGCTTTGCAGACAAACGAATCTCCAGTCGCGCCAAGCGACAATGTTTCTGCACGGTCGGCCGTAAGATTGCATCAGATCTTTGACGAAGAATGGCAGCGGACACTCCGGGAGAATCCGACTCAGGCATCACAACTGGGTGATCGGCGATACAACAAATTCTGGCCTGACACCTCGCTGAATGCGATTCTCACGTCTCAGGCAAGAACACGCGAAGTGCTGGCCAACGTAAGGACCATGGACAAGTCCGCCTTCAGCAAAGACGACAAGCTCAATGCGAGATTGTTCGAATATCAGTACGAAGCCGATGTCAACGAGCAGCGATTTCAACTGCACTTATTGCCGGTGAATCAGCGCGGCGGACTGCAGGATGAGGACTCAACAGCAGATGTATTGCAGTTCGACACAATTCGAGACTACGAAGACTGGATTGATCGTCTCAAGACATTTCCTCTCTACACCGCCCGCACAATGGCGTTAATGCGACAGGGCATGACGGAGAAGATCGTGCATCCAAAAATCGTGATGCACCGAATCCCCGCGCAAATCCGAAAACAACTGGTCGATCATCCACAAAACAGCCCGTACTACAAACCATTTCGCACGTTCGTCGTCGAATTCACAGATGCAGAAAAATACAGACTGCAGAATGAAGCGAAGTCAGCCATTGAATCGTGCATCCTTCCGTCATATCGAACGTTTCTGGAATTTCTGGAGACCGAATATATTCCCGCTTGCTTTGACGATGTCGGATGCTGGCAGCGTCCGAACGGTCAGGCAATATACGCTGAACTCGCGCGAAGGTTCACGACAACGAATTTGACGCCGCAGCAAATTCACGACATCGGGCTGGCGGAAGTCACACGCATTCGTGGAGAGATGGAGGCGATCCAAAAGGAAGTCGGATTCGACGGTTCGTTTGCTCAGTTTTTGGTGCACCTGAGAACGGAAAAGCAGTTCTACTACGAAAGTCCAAATGAACTGCTGCAGGCATACAAGGACTGCTGTGATCGCATCGATCCCAATCTTCCGAAGCTCTTTTCGAAGCTGCCGAAGATATCGTACGACGTTCGATCTATTCCCGACCAAATGGCCCCGGATACGACAACAGCCTACTATCGAGTCCCGGCGGCCGATGGTTCAAGACCGGGCAGCTATTTTGTCAATCTGTATCGCCCGGAAACACGCCCGAAGTTTGAAATCGACGCTCTGTCGCTACACGAATCTGTGCCCGGTCATCATCTGCAAATTGCCTTGTCCATGGAACTGTCAGACATTCCGGAGTTCCGTCGCTACGGGGGTTACACGGCATTTGTCGAAGGCTGGGCTTTGTACACGGAAAAACTTGGCAGCGAACTTGGACTCTATCGCGATCCGTATTCCCGCTTTGGCCAACTCACGTTTGAGATGTGGCGAGCCGTGCGACTGGTTGTTGACACCGGGATGCACAGCTTGAAATGGAGCCGTCAGGAGGCGATTGATTTCTTCGCCGACAATTCTTCCAAGTCGATGCTGGATATCGAGAATGAAATAGACCGCTATATCTCATGGCCCGGACAGGCGCTGGCGTACAAGATCGGCGAACTGAAGATCCGGGAGTTACGCAGTCGCAGTGAACAGGAACTTGCACAGAATTTCGATGTGCGCGAATTCCACGAGGTGGTTCTGCGAAACGGTGCCGTACCACTGGATGTTCTGGACGAGTTGGTTTCCGAATGGATTGCAGGAAAACGGCGGGCAGAATGAGAACCGGGGCTGGCATGTTTGCACATGCCAGCCCCGGAACATCGGGTCGTCACATAGCGGAGGAGTCACTATGGTACGATCGCATCAAATTTTCGAACAAACACCGCACATCGTCAGTTGATCTGCTGCGTGTTGCAGACCAGCTGGCAGCGTTGCAGCGATTATCGCATTGAATAGACAGCAGGATCGTCAATGATGATTGGTGTTGACCAGGTAGTGCCGTTGTTCTGGTTGCAACTATTGAAGAAATGCGTCGCAAAATATTCAGCTTTGTAGCCATATGGGAAGCTGGAATATAAGTGATCTGCGGCCGTCAGGTCGCTGACTCCCTGCTTGCCATAAAAGTGAACTTTGCCATCGCCGGACACAGACATGCCAAGTGTCCACCAGCCTGGACTCAACTTAATGCTTTTGACTTCATGGCCAAGGTTGTCACCGCGAATCAACAGCATCGCTTCATCGACTTTAAATTTGCCGTCATGGCTGCTGTGGAATTCGATGAAGTAGCCCGGCCAGTATTCTTCCTGCTTCTTCACGTTCCTTGAAAACAGAAACGCTTTTTTGCTCTCGGTAATCGTAGTCTTGGTGTCGATGCGATAGCCAAAGTGAGTCCCGGAACGGTTCTCCCATTTGTCAAATTCAGGCAGATAGATGCGACATGTACAGCTTGGATTGCGACTCACGGAAATCGCGCCGATTCGTGAGGAACACGCCATGACAAGGTCGTCCTGTTCCATCTGATTGCTGTTGCCACCCGGTACCCCGGAGTTCAGCGTTTGAATCTTCAATGCACCTTTACTTCCCGGAATACCGCCTTCGGGTGTTGCAACACGCACGATATGGTCGGGCATCCCGCGCTTTGGACTTTCGAACCAACGATTATTGTTCGAGTATCCCGTCGGTGTCCGGATCTGCTCATCCTGTTCCTTGCTGGACTTGTTTCCATTTGGAATCCACTGCCATTTTTCATCTTCAAAGTCGTCACCGACCTGCTGCAGTTTCGCTCCCGTTCCAGGAACGATCTGAGCCTGAGCGTCAACAAAGAAAATGGGAAGTGCAATGACAAAGCAAGCGGCACGGATGAGTGATAGAGTTGGCGACTTCATGTCGTCCGGTTCCTTCATTTCAGAATCCATTCTGACCCCGCCTTAACCCAAAAATGATGGTAAGGCAATGTGAAGATGAAATGGAAGGTGATCAATCACGCCGCGTCATGCGTTGCAATTGATCAGCCAGCCATCTCGTTCTGGAGGATCATTTACAGAATTTGCGTCACCGTCCGTGGTAACCTGATCCATCGATCAACTCCAAAACTATCTCTACCTGCTGCTATCGGCATTCGTCGCACAGTCAGCATAGCCATTCTGGCAGTGCTGATTCGCCCGAAGCAAACCAGTCAGCCCTGGACGGAAAGCCTTTGGTAAACTTCGAAATAAGAAACATCCACCCGAACATCCCAAACCCACATTGCAACCCAGGTCAGAGATGGCCGCATTGATGGCACCCTTGCCTCTCGGATCATGTGCAAGTCATCACCACCTCGCTACGGAGGGTGTAAAACAACACCGTTGCACGGCACTCCACGAAATTTCAGCGAAAAATGTTCACTTTCTTGCACTGTCGATTCCTGATATGAAACGGGATAAACAGTCTTGCCGATCGGCCGCAAATCAATGTAGTCAGATGTCTACCAAAGAATCTGCGCCACGATGGCGACAAGCGTGAAAACTGATTCGCTAAACCAAAGACATTGCCTTTGCACTTCATCGAGAACTTTAACGCCATCGACAATTCAAGCTGCAGGATATGGGAGATGAGTGGAACGGATTCTCGAGACCAGAGACAGCTTCGATTGGCAACGGAGCTGATCAATTATCTCCGTCCACGACTGAATACGGCCGTATCGATTCGACTCTGGGACGGGTCAGTGATACCGCTCGGCAGTAACGTTATACCGGGCCTTGAAGTCTCGATCGCCAGCCCGGGTGTCGCCGGAGCTTTTCTGCGATGGCCAACCGCGGAAACATTGCTGCGACTTTATGCGACCGGCGGTATCGGATATTCCGGCGCAGATCTTCTGACTCTGGTTGAAAAAGCGCGAGTCAGGAACAGCCGCCAAAAGAGCCGCAAACTTCCGCTGGGACTATTGATTCGTTTTGCCTCCGCGTTTCTGACGGCTCGAGGAGAATCAACAACCATTGAACATGTTTATAAAGGCGACGAATCTGGTTGGAATCGCGCTGCGGGCGAAAATACAGATTTTATTCAGTTTCATTACGATGTCAGTAATGACTTCTACAAGCTGTTTCTCGACAAGCAAATGCTCTATTCCTGCGCCTATTTTCATGACTGGAATGAATCACTGGAACAGGCACAACTGAATAAACTGGATATGATTTGTCGTAAGCTGCAAATGAAGCCTGGTGAAAGACATCTTGATATCGGCTGCGGCTGGGGGGCGCTGATCTGCTACGCCGCGAAAAATTATGGCGTTAAGGCGCATGGAATCACACTGTCAAAAGAACAGCTGGCGAGGACTCTGCGGAGGATTACCGAACAGGGACTGCAGGATCTGGTGACTGTCGAACTACGCGACTATCAAAACATGGACGGCAGTTTTGACAAAATCTCCAGCGTCGGTATGGTCGAACATGTAGGTATCGACAACATGGCGGGATACATGACGAAAGTGCGATCTCTGTTGGCAGATCGTGGACTGTTCCTTAACCACGGGATCACTCGACCGGGCAAGATGTCCGATAAAAAATTTCGGCATATGTCTCCGGAACGACGTCTACTGGCAAAATACATTTTCCCGGGCGGCGAACTTGATCATCTTGGCCACATGATTCAGTGTATGGAGGCGGCGGGCTTTGACGTGCACGACGTCGAAGGCTGGCGAGATCACTATTCGATGACTTGCCGTCACTGGGTGCAACGACTTGAAGCCAATCGCGAAGAAGCCATTCGTCAGGTTGGCATCGAAAAGTTTCGCATGTGGACGTTATATCTGACCGGCTGCGTATTTGCCCTAGGCGACGGCGGCGCTCGCATCTATCAGACCGTCGCGACCGCTCATGGCTCCCGTGGTCCGTCCGGCATGCCGTGCACTCGCGAGCATCTTTATCGAGAGCCACGGGCAAAATTCGACGCGTGAGTGGAAATCCCGTCGGCGGAGCGACGGGCGTACCGTACACCCGTCGCTCCGCCGACGGGCCTGTAGTTAGTAGATGTTCGAAAATCGAGCTGTTGCAATTACGCCAGCACGTCTTGCGCCACCGTACCCTCAACGTCGGTCAGTCGGCGTTCAAGGCCGTTGTAATAAAACGTCAGGCGTTCATGATCAAGACCCAGCAGGTGCAAAATCGTCGCGTGGAAGTCGTGGACGGTCATGATGTTTTCTACAGCTTTGTAGCCGAAGTCGTCGGTAGCTCCATAGCTGAACGGGGCCTTGATTCCAGCACCGGCCAGCCAGCACGTAAATCCTTCCGGATTGTGATCTCGCCCGCTGGCACCTTTTTGAAATGTTGGCATGCGGCCAAATTCAGTGCACCAGACGACGAGCGTGTCTTTTAACAATCCGCGTTGTTTGAGGTCCTTAATGAGTGCAGCGGTCGGCTGATCCAGCACCGGGCCATGGATGCTGTATTGGTCCTTCAGCACCTTGTGTCCGTCCCAGTTGCTGAATCCTTCGCCGCCTGTTTGATACGCGCCATTGAAGAGCTGGACGAATCGAACACCCTGCTCCAGCAATCGCCGCGCGAGGATGCAGTTCTTCGCATAGGCGGCCTTCAATGTGTTTTGAGCGTCGTCAGCTCCGTACATGGCGAGTGTCGTCGCAGATTCGGTGGAGAGATCCCGCACTTCAGGAATACTGAGCTGCATCTTTGCGGCAAGCTCATAACTGGAGATTCTCGCCGCCAGTTCCGTGTCACCAGGAAAG
>JAYVNW010000541.1:0-2299 GCA_043758225.1 Candidatus Kuenenia sp.
TTCGCAGCAGCGATCGCTTCATGATTCGCCAGTCCGATTTTCGCAGCAGCGGACGAAATCAGCACAATCGACCCGCCAGTTGGACGCATTGCCTTAACGGCAGCACGCAACAGGTAAAAGGAGGACATCAAGTTTGTTGTCATCGTCTCATGCCATTCCGCATCGGTCGTCAAATGCGCAGGTTTCAGCATTACCGAACCAATACAATTCACAACGCCATCCACTCTTCCAAATTGCTTTCGTGCCTTTTCGACACAAGCGTCGATCGATGCAGAATTTTCCGCCGTTGCAACTGCAGTCGCACACGAAAACACTTCCTCCAGTCGCGCCGCACCAGGGTCGTTCCGCGCTGTCATCAGCAGATTGTTGCCGGCTGCAAGCAGCCTCTTTGCGAGTGCTTTTGCGACACAGGAATTGCCGCCAAGAATAACGAAAGAGTTTGTACTGTCTGTCATTTGAGATTCTCCGGGAGTGAAACATATTGGCCATCGGATGGAGCTACATCAAAGCAGTTTTAGCTTCCTGAAAGACTTCAGGATGGTCTTCCATCCATTTCAACATCGACAGCGCGTTGCCCAGACAACTGTGTGTTGGCATTGCGTGTGCTGCCCCGGAGACTGGCATCATCTGCACCGGCAAATACGAAATCTTGTCCTGAATTTCAACACGACGTAGAACGACTTCAAAGGTGCCTTGCGAGTGCTCGATCAGCAGTGACACCAGCGATGAAGAATTACTTTCCGGGACACCAGCCATTTCATTACTCCTTGGCATTTTGAATTCACAATCAGATGTAAAACTGAGTTTCATTGATTTAACAATGATCAGATCATTGAAAGCGTCATACAACCACGCAGGCTCCAGGCGATTGTGCGAATCCAGTTACTCGCGACAAGGCGCCAATGCAAGTCTGGCTGAAAGCCATTTAAAAGAGCATCATGACACGGAACCTGCAGGAAGGCCGTCGACAACCAAATCACCGCGACCAGCACAAATCCAACGCCCACAATCAAGTGTGAAACTCCCACAGGACGAAACCAGAGTAACAGTGTTGCCGTCACTGCTTCGACCAGCATTGGCGGCCCGACAATCCATGACGTCGCATTGTTATGCCGCTGTTCATATTTCGAAAAACTCTGTTCACCAACATTTGCGTAGAGCGGGTAATGAACGACCTGCACGAACCAAATCACACCAACCATAAAGAAAGTGGACGCGATGTTCGCCAACAATGTAACTCGAACCAGTTTCTTGTTCATCGGAGATCCTCACATCAGATTCTTCAGCGTTACGCTGTCACATGTTACGCTGTCCCGCATCTCAGCACACACGCAAACTAACGACGTCTGCCTGTGGTTTGCTGCATCCCACAGGATCAAACCAAAAGGTATCCACCACAAGAGATCGTTGGTCAAAATTGTCACACCGAAGAGCGGCGGAAATGTCCCTCGTGTCAAAGCGACGCAGACACCGATCGGGCCGAAGATCTTGCCAAGCAACCCCACAAAAACGATCGCCCAATGGGTTCGGGAGTCCCAACCAGCGATCAGGTACCCAATTCCATAAACACCAACGATCATGCCGACGCACTGCCATATCTCGGGATAATTGATCCGTTCGACACCCGTCAGATCGAAAAGTAGATTCGGCAGGGCAATCGTCATGGCTCCCCAAGCGAGGTTGTAGATTCCTGCAGCGATGAGCCAATAACCAGCCCACTTGGGAGATCGAAATGCAAATACCAATCGCTTTGCCTTCAATCGGTGCTGACTCTCAGCATCAAATGAACTCGATACCGGCATCTGCGGCGTCGATGACTGAATTTCGACAACGATCGTCATGAGTGAACTCCTGCCATCTGGTCACTGCGACACCACACATCAAGAACAGTGGTCCAAACATCGCCTGTGCCATCGTTGCCGCGGTGATGAAAATCGAAGAACAAACACGACGAAAACAACATGAGTTCATTCGTGGAGTTCTCCACGATGAACCGCAGCGACCATCACGCGTTAACCAGCTTAAGCCAGCCGAATGCGAAGGCAAACCCGTGCCCCTAACATCGGATAAAGATGAATGATTTAAAACAATATGACTGTTTTTTATCATCTAACCGCTGAACACGCCAATTCAACTCAAAATTCCCACACATCCACAGCCATCACGTAAACCTTCGCAAATAATCCAGTAAGACAGGAGGAAATTAAAACTTTTGTCCAATCATCAGCTTCAGATTTCTTTGGCGAGTTTCATTTTTTCCAGAAAGAGTTCGTTATAAATCATGATATGCGAACGGTAT
>JAYVNW010000542.1:0-2782 GCA_043758225.1 Candidatus Kuenenia sp.
GGCCGCGAACCTGACCGGGTGGCGTTATCGCTTTTTGCAACGGCGAATAGACTTCTGCATAGTCGTAGGCTGCGATGCCAGCAGACACCAGACACAGCGTCAGACCGGCAATCAATCTTTTGCGATTCCGGGGCGGGCCAGTCAGTACAGTAATTGAAGTCGCGACAATCGATGTTCCCAGGCAGAATGTTCCAAACTGGTAGTACAGCGGAAATCGGACCGTCGCCAGGCGATCTTTCGTGGCGGAATCAAATTCCGGCGTGCGTTGTTCGGCGACACTCGTGATCACAAACAACGCGGCTCCACCGATCCATGCGACAAGACATAAGCGAGCTATCGTCAGAAACACAGCGTGTGAGATACGATTCAACGCGGACACAGACATTGGGCCTTACAGGAATTTGGTTTCAAAGACTGCCAAAATTCACCGTAGCCTCAGCAGTCTCACAACCACATTCTATCGGATCAGCATCGCGTCGCCATAGCTGTAGAAGCGATATCGCTGTTCGACGGCTTTTCGATAGGCCTCCATCGTTAAATCGTAGCCTGCCAGAGCCGCCACAAGGACCAGCAACGTCGAACCGGGCAAATGAAAGTTGGTCAACAGTCGATCGACAACCTGAAAATGGTAACCCGGCCGAATAAACAGCCGCGTACGGCCCTCCCAGGGGCCAATGTGACCGCAATTCGCAAACGCCGATTCCAGCGTTCTGACAGATGTCGTCCCGACTGCAGTCACATGCCAGCCCATCGACTTTGTTTGCTGGATCAACTGACTCGCATCATCCGAAAGGCGGCACCATTCATCGTGCATGTGATGATCAGAAAGACGCTCACTAGTCACGGGCCGAAACGTACCAATCCCGACGTGCAGTGTCACTTCGGCAGACCGTATGTCTCGTTCACGACATTGCTGCAATAATTCTGCACTGAAATGCAGCCCGGCTGTTGGCGCCGCAACCGCGCCGGGTTGTGATGCAAAGGCTGTCTGGTAACGAACCTGATCGTCAGCATCTGCCAGCTTACGCCCCATATACGGCGGAAGTGGAAGACTTCCGAATTCCGCAAGAATCTCCAACATAGAACGAGGATCAGAAACTTCGACTTGCCAGCTTCCGTCTTCAAATCGTTGTTTCAGAGTCAGAAGTAACTCAGACGCTGGCTGTTGACGATTGAGATTCATCCCAGCACCTGTCAATTCGCCGTACGCACGAAGAACGGTGATTGTTTCGCCGGGAGTTAAATGACCTCGCGTGTCGCACAGAATCGTCCATTCACCGGCGGCAGACTGTTCGACAAACAAACCTTCCCAGCGGCCCTGCGTGGCGGTTCTGAAGCCAAACAGTCGAGCGGGAAGAACCTGCGTGTTGTTAAAGATCAACACGTCGTCCGGATCCAAAAACGACGGCAGTTCACGAATATGCGAATGTTCAATCGTGCCACTTCCACGATTCACAACGAGCAGCCTGGAATCATCACGCTTTGTGGTCGGGCGAGATGCAATGAGTTCCGGCGGCAGTTCGAACTGCCATGTTGAGAGCTGATCAAGGTCCGGGTTTGCCATAATGAATTTTTGCACATCGAACCGATAACGGCAACAATGAAGCCAGCGATTGGAGTCTGCTTAAGAATGCACATCATTTGTCGTCAGTCGCTCACATGACCAACATTGTTGGGTTTTCTCTTGCTGGCAGACCATTTATCGGGAATGCGGAAATCCAAACACAGCGCCGCGAACCTGTTAAGGAACGCGGTGTTCTGATTGGCATGAGCTTTGCGTTTTCCCGAAGAGCCAGGGAACGGGATCATTGAGTGCAGATTCCTTCAGGATGCGAAAAATGTTGCGAGAAACTGAAAATCTTATGGCTGAATCACCCATAGCGTTCGGTCTGGAGACACATTCGAATCGTCCGAATACCAGCCACAGGTTGCCAACTTTGCAGGCGATTACGGCGCAACAATCAAGCAATTCTGAGCCAACTACTGTTTATGCCGGTCCGCTGAAATACAGCCGAGCAGACCTAACGACATCGATTGGCAGTAATTCGGGAGCTTCCCTGTGTTTTCGCCAGTGGGCGCGGGTCGCGTGCGGCATTCGTCAACGCATGGAAGCAATTTCCGCCTGTCTGGATGAAGTTTTTAAAACGAGTGCAATTCCCGACTTGATGCTCAGTAATCGATCAATCTGCAAAATGCTGGAGAATCTGATCGAACAGATCGGCGCAGTTTCTCGCAATTCAATTCCATGGGGATGGCTGGCATCGACAGATCTTTACGTCAGTAGCGATGGACACATAACAGTCATTGATCAGAATCTGTCTGTTCCCACTGGCATGGAGCTTCTTACCAGACTGATCAGCCGTTCCAGCGCAATTTCCATCAGCGCGGTGAATGATTTGAATCGCGGGTTGGCGGATTCAGTGGCGAAGTCTGGTTTAAAAACACCGAACTCCACAGCAGTTGTGCTTGACCCTTGTCGCTACAACCCCACGATTCGTGAAAATGAATTCCTGGCGCGCACAGTCAACTCACAGATTGCTCAGGCTGGAGAGTTAGTTGTTCGAAACGGAATTGTTGAACTCGTCACCGGCATCAAGCGAAGCAGAGTCCACACGGTTGTTCGACGTGTCGACGATGACCTGCTGGATCCAAATTGTTTCCGACCGGATTCACTGGTTGGAGTACCTGGTCTTTGCAAAGCGTGGCGAAACGGAGCCGTCAATCTTGTGAATCCGCCAGGAAGTTGCATTGCCAACATTCGCAGCTTCACGAAACTTGTGCC
>JAYVNW010000543.1:0-3439 GCA_043758225.1 Candidatus Kuenenia sp.
GTTGACATTTCTCTGCGTCGTGAAGCGCCCAGCGACTGCAGTGCGGCTACCATCAGCACACCCACCATCATCGCAGAGACGATCGATTCGAGCAGAGTGAACCCGTGGCGGTTTTGCGTGATGCTGCGGCAATAAATGAAGTTTCGCTGCACGTTCAATTCTCCAGGACTCGAATACGCGCATAGGAAAACTCCGCCGTTGTGGCGCTGGCGCCAATGGAGGCAAACCGGTTGCCATCTGACGAAGCGAACGGGCTCACTTTATACGTCCCGTACGGCACGGCGTTCACACTGATGCTGACGCTGGTAGTAACCGGATCGATGATCAGATGCACCAGCACAAGTTGGCTCGGCAGTCCCGGAATCCTGATCAGCGTCTTCGTGATTGAGTCCGAGGTCTTCGTGGCCAGGGTCAGAGTCTGTGTGCCATCAATCTGTTTCATCAGGCTGGCACTTATCGGTGCGCAAATCGAATTCGTGCGCAGTGCGTTGACTGAAAACGTGGCTCCGTTGCCTCCGACACCAGTGTTTCGAAACCTGAGATCGACTAATGTCGTTTTTGTAAAATCTTTGGCGGGGTTTGTGTTCAACTGCGTGCTGGCGGCTCGCCAGATGCCGTTCGACATCAGCGACATGTCAAACAATCCGCTACCGTTGACGACCCAGTCGCGGAGCGTGTCGCCATTCACATCGACGGTCGTCGGATTCTTATCGAACTTGAGTTCCCAATAGTCCGAGAGTAATTCTGGATGATTCAGGAACGCCGCTGTGCTTTTTTGCAATGGTGACGTTGCCGTCATTCGCAGCCCGATGTCCAGCGAAGTCAGATAATTACTATTGACGGACTGAGTTCCAGTGGAACGAATCAGTTTTCCGTACAACCTGGACACCAGGCACTTGCCGCTGTCATAAGTCCACGATACGCCGCTGCTCGTTGTTTTCAGCAGTCCCGGAAAAGCGTCGCATTGCTGAAAGGTGCCGGAATTTGTTCCCGTCTGTTGCTGGAGAGCGAGACACACGGAACCGCCCGACGAGATTGGAACGAGGCTGTTGTAGTTCAATGACTGCCAGGCGTAGCCGCTTGTCATTGTCGTATCCATCAGCGAATACTGTTCGAACACAGTACCGGATGGCGTTAGATTTGCGGTGGCCGGACGCATCTGGACGGACGTCGTGCCGGGAACGGAATTCTTTTTAGCCATAATTTGCAAACGCGTCGGTCGCCAGGCATAGGAGTTTGCGGGCAATGTCATCGTAAAATACTGTCCACACCACGTGGTCGCCGTGACGTCGTTGCCCGTTAAATTAGTGGTTCCGTAATTGTCGATCAGCAGCGATTCCGTGGCGTCTTCCACGCCGACCGACGGGTACGTCTCAGCGACACTCCTGAACGCCGGGGTCAGACTGAACAGATTGACTTGCGATGCAAGCGTAACGACGGTGCCTCCATTGTATTGCCGGGTCAATGGTCCGCCGGCCGAACCAGTCCAGGCATATCGAATGCGTTCATCAATCCCATCGTTGTCCCGATCCGGAACGATAAATCCAAACGTTGTTGCGGAACGTTCAGTGACGTAAATTGCTGTTTCCAGTTCAGTCACAAGTCGATCGGCAATCTGGCTGGTCAGTAGAGTTGTACTGGCCACTCCATTCGAACTGGGCACACTCCGCATCGTCATGGCGATCGTCGCCTGCAGTCCTGACACCACAATACCGGCAATTAGAACTGAAACCAGTAATTCGACCAGAGATCCACCCTGCCGCATTCGTTGATCGGAAACATTCATATCCTGACTGTGCAGCAGTGATCTCATTGGGCCACCGCCAATCCCGAGGTCGCATCGACGACAATCGTTTTTTGAAGATCCCCGCACGACACAATAATATTGCCACCTCGATTTGGCACGCCGTATCCGTTGAATGTCAATGTCTGATCGCTGGTTTGACCAAAAACGGACACAAATGTGCACTGAATGGGATCCTGCGACAAGTCCACAATATACGGAACTGCACCGAGTTTCAGCGAGGAGATACCGCTGACGGTATATTGATTGTTTTTGACCGCAAAAGTGATTGTTTTCGATACACTGGCTCCATAAGCGGCGGCCTGGGCGCTGGCGAGATCAGCGATAATTCGATTGGCTGCATTTGAGACTCGAAGTCGCTGGAGTGAGGCTGTCCATTTTGGTGCCGCAGTGACTGCTAAAATCGAAATCAACAGCAGGACGACGGTAAGCTCAACCAGTGTGAATCCGTGCCGTTCCACATTCCGCGTCGCGACCCGGCAACGGTTTACATAACCGCGATCACAGGTGGCCGTTGATTGTGTCTGCAGTGCTCTCACAACTGTCTCGCCTGTTCGTCTAAAGAATGCCTTTTGGGATGCTGCTCTCGATGTCCACGCCGTCAAAGGTGGCTCATGATGATTAAATGTCTCGGGAATGAGGCGAGGCGAGTTGAGCGATCTCGCCCCGCACACATGCCAGTTGCACGGGTCTTGATAAAAAATGGTTATTCGTTGGCTGAGACTGTGTGATTGACTCCGGAAAATCGACGCTGTGGCAGTCGCCGCCGAATTCACGGCAAATGTGGTGGAAATCTTCGCGGTGCTGGAGAAACGTGGCGACAATCTCAGGGTCCCACTGTTCTCCCGCTCCATTTTGCAGAATCGTTTCGGCCTTTTCGAACGGCATGCCATCTCGATACGGACGACGGCTTGTCATTGCATCGTAAGCATCGACAACCGCGAGGACTCTTGCGAGAAAAGGAATCTCGGTACTCTTCAGTCCTTCCGGATAGCCTTTGCCATTCCATCCTTCATGGTGATATAGCACACCATCGAGTGTATAGCTTAGTTCCTCGATGTGCTCCAGAATCGTGTATCCAATGGACGGGTGCCGTTTCATGATTGCGTATTCTTCATCGTCCAGACTGCTCGGTTTCAGCAGCACTCGATCCGGTACTCCGATTTTTCCAACATCATGCAGCAGTCCGGTCATAAAAAACTGTTCGCAGAGCTGTGGTTCCTGGCCGCAGTGGTGCGCCAGTTGGCGGGCCATGCGACCAACTCGCTCGCTGTGCCCGCGAGTGTATGGGTCACGCGCATCGACAGCGTTTGCCATGGACTTAATCACGCTGATAGTTAGATTCCGATTGGCACGAAATAAATTCAGATTATGTTGGTGGGTTGCCAGCACGGCCGCAGCCGAATTCATTAATCCAGCTTCTGCGGTACCAAAGCCTTCATCGCGAAAATCAGCGTCTTCGGGATCGACAACGAAACGTGGCTGATCTGGTTCCTCACATGGACGATTCACTGCCAGCAACCAGCCGACCACCTGATGATTTCTGGCAACGGCGATCAGCATCAGGGACTTCATGTCAGGGACACGATCAACTTCGTCGCCGTTAAAGTCCAGATTCCAGATGAATGGTCGTTC
>JAYVNW010000544.1:0-10714 GCA_043758225.1 Candidatus Kuenenia sp.
GCCAGCAAATTGCGGTCGAGCGGCGATAAGACTTGGTTGGAAAGTCCAGCGGTGAAGGCAAGGTTTAATGTGGCAAGCGATGCGGCCTGATTTTTCATCAGAAAATGCGTGTACGCCGCATGCAGCAAATACACAGGGTCGTGCTTCAACACGAACGCTCGCCGAGCGTGTTGCACTGATTCGACATAACGGCCAGCGTTGCGAAGACTGCAACTCAGCAGGAACTCCGCGCTTGCTTCACCGGGATGTTGTTTCAGAAATTGACCACCGAGTTCAGCCAGGCTATTACGCTGTGTGTTGTCGTAACCAGCCATCTGCAAAAGTGCCGCAGTGACAACCGGTAGTTTTCGATCAGCCGGTGCAAGTCGCAGCAGTCGCTCGACGCCAGCAGATGGACCTGATGTCCCCGCATCGGCTTCCGCCAGCAATACCTCCACCAAATATGAAGGGTAGCCCACAGCAGTACCGCGACGATTGTATTCCGCCATGGCCTGAGGATCGATCAGGTGATTGATCACCTGATTTCGCAGAACTCGCACTGTGTTCAACGAGTTCTCATTCACAAACAACTGCGATGTCAGATTTGAAAGATCCTGCGAACGATCGCAAGCCAGCAGAATTCGCGAAAACGCTTCCATGCTGGCACCCTGAGTTTCACGAAGATGTTTAGCTGCGTCATCACGCAATAGCTCAAACAGGCGTTGGCCTTGTGTCAGGTCGTCCATGGCAATCGCTTCGACAACCATCGCGACAGTTTCCGCATGCGCAACTTGCTCTGCGGGGCGATTCAGCCGTTCGCAGAGAATTCGCGCGGCTTCCTGTAGCTTGCTTTTTCCACACAGATTGCGGCACCGCCAAAGCAAACTTTCGGCAGATTCCAAATCGTCATCGCCGTCAATCGAAACAGGCTGACCCTGCAGAGTTTTCATTGTGGACCAGTAAACAGTAACTTCAGGATGCTCGACCGCTCGGCCCACCAGCAACGCGATGCCTTCACTCTTTCGACCCTGAATGAATAGAATTCGAGCACGAAGCAACGCAGGTGTGGGGACATCGCGATTGAAGAGTTCTGCTTGAATAATTGCTGATTCCAGTTTTTTTGAATCGTCAATGCTGGTGGCCGATGTTGTTATTGTGTCCAGCAAATCACTGTGCTCATCAGCGTTTTTCAGCAACTGCATTTGCCGAATCGCTTCAGCATAATTCTTTGCCGCAATCAGGGCGTCCACGAGCAAGCGTCGTGAGTCATCGCCGCTGTCTGCCTTGGCAACCAGCTTCACACCCAACTGCGCGGCTTCAACATGTTGATTCAGATGTTGCAAGCATCGCATCTGAAGGATCTGTGCCTGACGTCGAATATGTTCGTCGCCACCAACATGCATCGAAGTCTGAAGTTCGTCGGCTGCTGCCTGCCACTGTTGCTGTTCCGCAAGGACTTGCGCTCGAAGCGTGGAACGCAGCAGTGTCATGGAGTTCGCTTCCGGAATTGCGCACAGCATCTGCTCAGCCTGAGCAAATTTCCCTTCGGCACTGAGGACTTCGGTCATTCGTCCAAGCGTTGAAACATCATTCGGGTGCAGCTCCAGACATCGCTGATAGTGTTGCAACGCGGCTTTGGTATTGGACATACGTTGTGCCAGATCCGCCAGATTGAAAGACATCATGTAATCGTCGTGAGTTTCATGAATGTCATTCAAGCGATCATAGGCAAACTGAACGATCGGCCGATTTTCTCCATCAGCGTCCATGTTGGTTCGCATCACGAATTGAGCAAGATTCGTGACATGCTCCTTGTTTTCTGGTTGCGCCCGTGCGGCTGTCAGAAACGAGTCACGTGCCTTTGGAAGTTCGTTCAGACGAAGATGCAGCCACGCGCGAGCTGACTGGCCTTCAACGGGTAACACGAGCAGCATCGCATCGGCGGTCTTCCATGCCTTGTCGAAGTCTTTTTCCACGTCGGCGTTGATTTCCAGAAGGCCCGTCCATGCGGCGATGTGTGTCTGATCGACAGCCAGAGCCTTGTGAAACGCCTCTTCGGCAGCGACAGCGTTTCGCAATTGCAGTTCGCAGATTCCCAAAGCCGTCCACATCTCAGCGTCGCGAAGGTTTTCAAGATCCATCGTCCGCAGCATTTGGTGTGCTACCGAAAAATTCTGCAACCGCAGAGCAGTTTTAACCAGCAGTAATTTTGTGTCGATGCTGGTCTGTCCACTTTGAACGACAACATCCAGCAACTTCAACGCCATAGAATCAGTGCGTGCTTCGCCCATCGAGGACGACGAAGCAAGTACGAGTCGAGCATATTCTTCGCAGGCCACAATGTTGCCTGGTCGCAGTTGAAGATAATCACTATAGCACCGTCGAGCTCCGTCGATATCTCCCGCTGCACTCAACGAGCGTGCTTCTGCCAGAATGCGTTTTGCAATGCGCGGCATTTGAACGGAGTGTAGTCCCCAAAGCGTTAACACAGAAACTGTGATAACGCCCACGCCTGCAAGAAACCATCTCCATCGTATATGGCAAGACTGTTTACTGTTCATTTCAAAACCTTTGTCTTTTCGATCACCACACGTTCAAGGCGTTCACGAAAGATCGGCAGGGCCATCATCAAAAACTGTTGCGCCGCCCCGGCATCCTTCCGCACGTCACCGTTCGGGATCCATCGTTCGGATACGTAGAGCTTGTACAAATACGGTGCCCTTGCGAATTGCAGACGAGGATTCGCTGGTGCCTCCCAGTGACCGTTCGTGGACCACGCCCAACAGACTCGAATCAGCGAAACATCGTCAATTGCACTGTTGGCAAAATCGGCCTGATTGAAGACGTGATTTTTTGACGCATCTGAAGTGGTGACAGCCGATACTGGCAATTCAGCACCTGATTTTGCTATCGCCAGAATGCCAGGCTCCCGTACAACGTTGTAGCCTCGCCCGGAGAAACAGGCCGTCGGCGGATGCACTGCTATTGGTCCCGATTCGCCAGCAACCAGTAACAGACTCACTTCTGTCCCCGTCGTGCGATCGCGATAAGTGCGTTGAACATAACCCGCGATGCCTCCGATTTTCTGGTCAGCATCCGGCAGAGCGACATCTTCAGACGACCAGTTTCCAATCTCCGCAGGAATGTCGTTCAAGGCCAATGCTGCATCATGAACGGCGACATTCGGTAACCACCGGTGCGACAATAGTCCCTGCGCTAAGCCTCCAAAGAGCAGTACCACAAGCCCGGCTACGACCAGAATGTTTTGCTGAGACACTAATCCGCTTCTCAGATTAGCCGGCAGCTGATTGTTATTGAGTGGTTGCAGCATTTGAATTCGAATCTTCTGTTTTTATGAGCCGACAGCGCTAGCCGTGAGTTGTGTTGGTGAAACCGCTGATGTCCTCGAAGCCAAATTTGCACGGGTTACAAACACTTTAAGCGGGCTTGGCAAACATCGTGACTGGCTGTTCGTTGATGACTGTTTTGCTTCCCCACGAATCGTCGAACAGTCGTTGCAGGTATTGCAATTCTGCCCACAACATGACCAGAGCGAGAGGAATCATCAGCCAGCCTGCGAGATCATGAAAGACGGTCTCCGCAAGTTTTGGCCCCGCATAAACATACAACACGCCAGTGGCTGTGATGCGAAGAATGTTGCAGAACAACGCGATCACAACCGCGCTGGTGACCAGGATGAACTTCTGCAACCAGTGTCGTTCAGTGACTAATGCGACGGCGGTCGCCAGAGCGAAGAAGACGACCAGCATCCGAAGTCCGCTGCAGGCTTCTGCAATTCCCAGGACGTGCCCTTCAACGTTGATCAGATTTCCGCTGCGATAGGCGGCAAGTCCTGCAGTCTGCAACAGAAAGGTTGACACAACGCCCGCGACTCGCTGCAATGGCTGCGCCATGGCGACTTCCGCCGAATACGGCAGTGGAATCATGAACAATAAATACAGAATTCCGGGCATTGAAATCCAGGCGAGGCGTTTTCCACCAAGAATCCACATGCAACCCCACAACGTGGGCAGCATCGACATGTGAATCAGCCAGTCGAAATAGATCCCAGTGCCAACGATGAAGGCCGCCATTCCGACGACGATCAGGACGATTCCGGTTGATGAACTACTTGCCGAGCACGGAGCAACGTACTCTCTTCGATGCCATGCGATAAATCCGGCAAACAGTGGCACCAGAAAGCCGTGCGAATACTGCGGATCGCTGTTCCATCGACTCATCAGCGTCGTAAGGACCGGATAAAAACACCACAGGAACGCAGAGGCCAGCAATCCGACTGCGCGCGGCGAAATCTTCAGTGTGGTGTTTGTTGTCGGATTCTGTCCGATGATAAATGAATTCAACATAATTCTACCTCTGGCACGTCTGAAGTATTCGTAAACAAATGGTAGAGGATTGATTGGCACTGATGCAAAAATGGGGGGATTGCCCTCCTGTGGCTTCCCCCTTCATTCGGCAAAAACTACCTTGCCGATGTACTGCAGGAAACACTTTTAGTATTGCTCACAGACATCGTCGCTGCTGTGTCATTTACTCCTGAACATTCTGCCCCTGAGTTTTCAGAGCCTGACGACGACGTGCGTAGGCGAGAACAGCAGCACCGCTTCCCATCAGCAACATCGTTCCCGGTTCAGGAACCGCCGGAGTGCCTCCGCCAGTGTCACAAGTCGGATCACAACATGAAGGTGGAGGCGTCGGAGCTGGTGGAGGCGTTGTCGGTGTTGATCCACCCCAACTCATTGAGAAATTCTCGGGTTTCCAACCAGCAAATGCTCCATCGCTGCTCAAGACTGCGATTGCTCCTGCAAACAACATCCCTCTCAACAACTTTTTCATTGAATAGACTCCCTAAACAAAATTAAAAGTGACTTCTGCGAAAGTCTGGCCGCCCAGCATGATCGTTTGAAGCCGTAATCTGGAAGGCATTCAGCGACAACATCGCGTCAGGCTTTTTACAGAGACGAACTCCAACATACGCGGTGAACGCTGCGAACCAAGGAGTTTTTCAGCGTTGCTGCGCAGTACTGCGGAGTGGATGCACCACATTACGGAACGGAACTGCGCGTGCCAAAAAGTGAACCGGCGTTGTTGCCAAAATGCAACACATCAGCGCGTTTGAAATTGCGGGCCGAGTCGCGCGAAACGGGAATGTCCGTCGGTTGCGGCGAGGAGTTTTTGTTCACTTTCCGGCTGGAACGCAGACGCTAAATGGGAGGTAGCGTCCGCAGACACACCATACGTGCGTTCGCAAAAATTCGTTAAGAATTGCCCGCTGGCCTGTCGGATTCTGAGGATTTCTCCGCCAATTCTGCAACTTATGTCGCAGTTTCCACTGGTTGGCACTCAATTCCTTGACGCTCAACGACTACCGTTGAATAATCCTGCGCACTCCGGGAAGCTCTCCAGCATCCTGAACCGCCCTTCCATAACTCGCGGGATTACGACAAAATGAAGCCGGAAGAATTAGGTACATTTCGGTCAATGCTTCGCATGCTTCAGGCGCGCCTTCGCGGTGACGTCGAGCAACTGAAGGAAGAAGCATTTTCCGGCTCCGAAGCAGGTGGTGACCAAAGATCCTCGAATCACATGGCAGAAATGGGCTCTGATGCATGGGATCTGGATTTTTCGTTACAACTTGTGGAAAACGATCAGGGCGTGCTCGAAGAGATTTCGCATGCCCTGAAAAAATTTGACGATGGATCCTACGGGATGTGTGAGTTGTGCCTGGAACAGGGGCTTCCGGAATCAAAAGCGAAAATTCCGAAAGCACGACTTCTGGCAATTCCGCACGCTCGCAACTGCGTTGACTGTGAACGAAAAAAAGAACTTGGCCGTTGAAGTCGGTGAAGGCAGGGATGTACGATAGTGCCAGTGAAGCAAACAGTGCCCGGAAATCGGATTTCCATCTACGCCGCGATTGCCATCGCCTCGCTGGCGGCAGACCTTGGCAGTAAAGAACTGGTGTTTCGCGCTCTGGGACTGCACGGTCGTTCGGATTTGCTGATCGATTCCTGGGTGAAATTTGATCTGCTCACAAATCTGAATTACGGCGCGCTGTGGGGAGTTGGCCAGGGCATGGCGTCAGTCTTCGCAGTACTCAGCATCGGCGCGTTTGTCGGAGTCATCTATTGGCTGTTCTTCTGTGGAGCTGCGGCCAGTCTTTGGACGACGGTAGCACTGGCGCTGGTGTCTGGTGGCACATTGGGAAATCTCTACGATCGACTCGGACTGCACGGAGTCGTTCCGCCAAATGCAACCGCACCCGCTCAAGCCGTACGTGATTTTTTGCATTTTCAATTTGGGAATTACGAGTACCCGATTTTCAACATTGCTGACAGCTGCCTTGTGGCTGGCGCTATCATGTTGATGCTGCAGTCATTGAAGCCAGTATCAATCGAATCAACAAGCGATGCGACGTCGTCTAACAGTGCAGCAGCGACTTAGTCATGTACGATATCATCGGTGACATTCACGGCCACGCAAACGAATTGGTTCAGCTGCTGGAGGCTCTTGACTACCGGAAGATCAACGGAGTCTTTCGGCATCCTGATCGTAAACTCGTCTTCTGTGGCGATTTTATTGATCGTGGCCCGCGCATCCGCGATGTGCTTTTGATCTGCCGTTCAATGTGCGAAACCAATGCGGCCATGGCAGTAATGGGAAATCACGAGCTGAATGCACTTGCATTTCATACACCGAATGACGCAAAGCCTGGCGATTTCCTTCGTCGGCAGACACCCAAAAATATCAAACAGCACAGCGCGACACTGAATCAATTGTCTGCTCCTGAACTGAAGGACGCGTTGGCATGGTTTCGCACACTGCCAATGGCTTTGGATGCTGGAAATTTCCGGGTGGTTCACGCGTGCTGGGACGCTGGCAATCTGGAAGAGCTGAGATTGGCGAGCGAACAATTCGGAGCCATGACCGAAGAGTTCCTGCATCACGCCACGCGAGAAGAGGACCCGGTGTACCATGCGATTGAACGTGTGCTCAAAGGTCCGGAGATGGAACTTCCGGAAGGCATTTTGCTGACGGACAAAGAAGGTAATCGCCGCAAGCGAGCTCGCATCCGCTGGTTTGACCCTGTCGGTGATTTTCGCTGCGGGGAGTATTGCCTTCCTCCGCAGTCACTTGAAATTCTCTCAGATGTTGAAATACCGAAATCAGTCAGGCCTGCTGAGTATCCTGACAGCGCACCGCCCATCTTCTTCGGACACTATTGGTTCCCCGCCGAAACACCACCGTCACCGCTGCGATCCAACGTTGCCTGCCTTGATTACAGCGTCGCCAAACACGGCCTCCTGTGTGCGTACCGCTTCAACGGTGAAAGTCGTTTGAGGCCCGAATGCTTCGTCACCGTGAAAGCGACATGAATCTTATTCCTTGATGAAAGAACTGTGTCATGACCGTTCGAACTCGATTTGCTCCAAGCCCTACCGGATACATGCACATTGGCGGGATGCGAACCGCTCTGTTCAACTGGTTGTGGGCACGCCACAACAACGGTCAGTTCATTCTGCGCATTGATGACACTGACCAGCAGCGGAATATGGACGAAGCTCTCGGGCCAATTTTGGATGCGTTTCGCTGGCTGGGGCTGGACTGGGACGAAGGTCCGGAAGTTGGCGGTCCACACGGTCCGTATTTTCAGTCGCAGCGTCGTCCGCTCTACGATGCCGCGCTTGAAAAGCTATTGAACTCCGGAAAAACCTACCGTGACTTTGAGTTGCCGGCCGACACGCAGGCTCAACGCGAAGCGGCAGAGAAGACGAAGCAGGTTTACGTCAGCAGTCGCGCGTCATTGGCATTGTCTGAAGAAGAAGTTGCGAAGAAGGTCGCCGACGGAGAATCGTTTGTCGTGCGATTGTTGGTCCCGCGACAGGACAAAATCGTCATCAACGATCATATTCGCGGCACAGTAGAATTTGATTGCAGCCTGATGCCGGATCCGGTCATTGCCCGCGCCGACGGTTCGCCGCTCTACAATTTTGCGACTGTTGTCGATGATGCGGAAATGGATATTACTCACGTCATTCGCGCGGAGGAACATCTTTCGAACACGCCGATTCAGGTTCTGCTGCACCGCGCCCTGGGAAACAAAACACCCGAATGGGCGCACGTACCGTATGTTGCGTCGCCGGGCAGCAAAGAGAAAATGAGCAAGCGAAAGATTGACAAGTATCGTGCAAATCCTCAGTTCCAGAAGTTGTTCGAACTGGGTGATCAGGTCTTTAGCCGCATTGGTGTTGATCCGAAATCAAACGACCTGTCGCCGGTGATGGTGGCGTACTATCGTCAGGTTGGATTTCTTCCAGCGGGTGTCTTGAACGCTCTGGTGAGGCTTGGCTGGTCGCTGGACGATCAGACCGAGATCCTGTCTCTGGACGACATGAAAAGAAAATTCACATTGGACCGCGTCATCAAGAGCGCTGCTGGTCTGGACCCGGACAAGATGCTGAGTTTTCAATCGCACTGGATGCGCGAGCTTCCGGCCGAAGAAAAACTGAAGGGATGCCTGCAGATGTTGAAGCAGGCCGGGCTGATTCAGGATGAGCTTGATGCGGAAACACAAACAAGGGTCGCCAACATTATCGAATTGGCGGCGGATCGGCTACGTGTCTTTGGTGACATTTTCCAGCTCGATGAATTCTTCATTGCGGACGAAGATCTGAAAATTGACGACAAGAATTTTCAAAAACGCGTCGTCAAACCTGAGAACTCGATTCTACTTCTTCAAAATCTGCGCAGTTCTTTGGAAAGTGTCGACAGCTTTACCGCTGAGCCTCTGCACGACCTGCTTCAATCATTCGCGGCCGAGAAACAAGTCAAGATCGGAGACCTGTTCCCGGCGCTGCGACTGTGCGTCACCGGGAAGGCGCAGGGAGCTGACTTGTTTCGATCACTGGAACTTCTCGGCAAAGCATGCGTGCTGCATCGACTGGATCGTGCGATCGGCTTGGCAGAGTCCCAACGTGATTCGTAATTTACGAACAGGACCGGGTGTTTCGCCAGAACTTGACATGCCATTCGAGTGCACCGCCACGTGGACCAGCACGTACGTTGCGCACGTGAATTCATCCACGCTTCGTCGAGCATGGCTTGGCTAAAAATCAACGTGGACTGTGGACTAGTCTTCGTTCAGCCAATCCATAATGAAGTCGTCTTCTGTCGTCGCCCGACGTGTTTGCCTGGATTTGGATGAAGCTGATTGGGATGAATTCGGTTCTTTGGAGCTTCGACGTTCGACTTCAAGCCCCGCTTTTTCCATCAGGCTGCGCGAGAACGTATTTTCTTCCTCGGGAGCAGCAGCATCTGCCGCCACGTCGTACTGTATTGTAAACGAATGTTTTGCGATCGAGACAGTGTCACCGGGAGTCACACACATGGAATCGCACCGCTCTCCGTTGACTTTGATACCATTGCTGCTGCCAAGGTCACGAATGTACCAGTAACCATCACGAAATTCGAACTCGCAATGGTGCGATGAAATATTCTGGAAATCCAGTTTAATGTCGCACGATGAACGTCGACCAACCAAAAGTTTCTGGCGATTCATCGGGATTGGATCACCACCACCAACAGGAATGAGCTGTCCGAGCATTGTAAATCCTTACTCCGCAAAACTGATACTAAAGTCCAGGACGTGTGATCCAGCGGGATATTGCGACCGGCTAACTACGACAGAAAACGGAATTTGCAAAAATCGTTCCGAATCCATAACTTCTTTTCAAGGATTTTTTCTCGAATGGATGTTCCTAGATGCAGGCTAGCTGACACCCTGGGTTCCGTCAAATCCAATAATTATGATCGACCTCAGAATCGGCGTCATTAATACCTGCATCAGGATTGAGCACTGTGTATCAATCCGCAACGATCCGTAAGACGTGACTTTAAAAGTTTTGCCAGGTTTTTGAAACAGACATTTCCAGGCGATGCGACGTCCCCTCATTCACCATTCGAAGATATCGACTTGCTGGAACCCCGGCGAATAGCTGGTTGCCTTGTCTGAGCGAACCGACGATTCGGCAGAATTTAACTTATGATGCGACGATTCCGGAATTTTTGATAAATCGAGATCGTGGATATCGCGGTTCGTACGGTCGTACGTCACAGACGGTTATTTCCGCTTGTCTGGAGCACCCGCTGATTTCGGAAGGTTTGACGACCGGCGCTCCGATACCTCAATTTGCACGAAGCACTGTGCAGATTTGTATACCTGTTGAAATCTGCAGAGTCGTCCATGGAGATACATCCGCTGACTTCCTTGCAAAGGTCGATTCTGAATGTGTCAACCCGCAGCCGTCTCCCGTCCACCCGAAAGTCCGGCGGACGTGAGATCACTCGAACAGCTCCGGTTATTTATCCATATTGCACTCTGCCGCAAAGAAAATCTGCTTGAACATCATTTCCCGATGACGGAACTGGAACTGCGACAAAACGGAGCCCGTTGTGGCTTTCAGTTTGTTCTGCACGGACCACGCTCCGTCAAGCTTGCTGCCGTGTGGTCTTCAGCTTCTAACGAAGTGTTGCTTTATGACGCAACGGGCCACAGATTTGGCAGAATTCGGCTGCCAAATCAAGTGACGTAGATCAATGTTCATGGCACATTGTGACATCCGATCTATCAAGCGTCATCCCCCACAATCACAACGTAGGATCGATGATCACTTTCATAGCACCTGGCTCTCCAGCGTACAGTCGCTTGAACCAG
>JAYVNW010000545.1:0-3151 GCA_043758225.1 Candidatus Kuenenia sp.
TCGGCCTGAGTGGCTGAAGGGGTTTATCCAGCAGGCATCTGGTCTGCTTGAGCCTCTGACACATGTTGGTCGAGTTGGTTATGACTGCCAATTCGATGAACGTGGATGGACCGTCTGCATGTATCTTGGTACGACCGAAATTGTTGGTGGAGCAAGAGATGGCAAGATTGATCATGCCAGTTTTAGAATTGATCTGACGCACTTCAGCTTACTTTTCGATTCAATAAGTCGTTTTGAATGGTACTCAGTCGCAGAATCAAACGGGCAGGAGAATTCAGACGCCGTCCGTTCGTTGATAGCGATTCATGGAATCGCGACTGGCGGAAACGAAGTACGATTGGAGATTCTGGCTGTTCCACCAGACTGTGTCAAACCGGGATTGCATTGTCGCCCTGACGGCATGACATACGAAACACATGAAACATAACCGCTGCGATGCAGTGAAACCGTATCGGGTCGGGCGAAGGCACTCCGGCAGAGCACTCATCTCTGTCGGAGTGCCTTTTTTTATTGATTTGGGATCACCGAATTGCAGTTAGGCGAAGGGTTGGGCGTCTGCCCTCCGAGTGTGATTCTGATTTTCGGATTGACCGTGGTGCAGTTAAATGGGGCCACTACCGTGCTGGCGAATGCTGCATCCGCTGAGTATGAACAGAACGTTCTCGGAGGGCTGACACCCTGCCGCTCGCTCGGAACAAGCCCCGATTTGGACCCCGCAGAATTCGAGTAGCGCAGATAAGAACGGACGACAGGCTTCCTCTGTTTCGACTAAAAACTGCGGTCGTTTTCTTCCAACTCCGCCTGGAATTTGTCGCGTTCACGGCGAGTCGTTTCGAGGTCAAACATCAGGTATTTCACGTCCAGACGCAACTGGGAAAGAGCTTCCTGAACCAGATTCAGAATCCGACGACGTCGAAGGATTGATTCAGCGACACGCTCATACGCCATGGAAATAGCGCGCTTTTCAGGGCCACTGATCGCTTCAACCAGTCTCGCTAATTCCTGCATTTCTGCTGGAAGTGCATTGGTTGCTGAGGCGTTGATTCGGTTAGTGGTAGTCATCTGACATGTTCCTGAGAAGCGATATTTGACTCTCGTGAATCCCAGTTCTCTGGGGACGAAAATCACATTCTTCAGTCAGGTGCGACCAATCTCAAGTGTTCTCTCCATTTTTGTGCTGTTTTTCTGCATCCAAACCGCACAAGTTGACCTCGGAGCCTAATCCGGATCTGCACTATACTGCTCGCCGCTGTCCTGTTTCTCCACCAACCGGCACCATCAGTACTCAAAAGTATACAAACGAACAGGATCAATGAATGAGCGAGACGACTCCCAAATCAAATCCTGACTTTTCAACCGACTCATCATTCTACCGATGCCAGGAACCGTCATTCGTCCCACCGACCGCGTCGACGTTCGTGATACCGAAGCGATTCCGAGTACGGTACACGCCGCTAACGCTGCAACGGGTAGCACTGCAGATTCTTGCATGTAGCCTGCTTATTCTGTCATCAACATTTGGCGGCACCTGCAGATCAGAAGAACTTCCCGCATGGCTAGCTCCGAAAGACAGCAATGCAATTCGGATCAATCGCGTTGAATTGTCTGATGCAGCCCCATCGGCTTTTCGATTTCGAATCCAAAATGCCGGGCCTCATTCACCACTTGTCTTTCGATCGCCTCGCACACCGTCGCAGTTGCACAACGATTTTGAAGCGAAGATCAACATCATCGCTTCAATCGCCGGACTGCGACCAGGTTTAATTATTTTGCTACCCAATCAAATTGACCCTCGCACAGGAAAACCACTTCTGACAATTGTCCGTGGCGACATCCTCCGAGAAATCGACGTCGAAAAGCAACTCATTGTTAAAGCGACGAAACAAGCCATTGAACTTCAGCTACGCAGCTTGCGGGCCGAACTTCATCAGCCCGACATTGATGCTCACGGCGCGATCGTGGTCGGAATCGCTCTCGTGGTTGAAGCACTTCCCGGCGAACAGTTCGTGGAAATTCGCGACTCCGAATACGGCCCAGTCGTTTCTGTTGATGGTGAGATGGAACAGATGGCGGCGAATGCATTTGGTTCGTCGCATGACGTGAGTACAGACGCAGGCAGCTATGTACCTCTGGATATCTCACTGGATTCAATTCAGTTGAATCATAAGCCAACAATCCTGCGAATCGCGCCGGATCACGGTGAATCGATTGAAATGCTGCAGCAGATGGGATTGAATACAATCTGGGTGCATGATTTCCGACAGACCGAACGTGCACGTGAATTGTACGATTCGGAATTCGCTGTGCTGGTGACTCCACCACATCCTGAATTTGAACCGGGTGATTTTTCAAAACTACTGCAGGCTCTGCCGCCGCTTGACCAACTTTGCCCCAGCGGATCCGGCTGGATATTAGGTACACGAGTTTCACGCGAAGACCTGGTGCATTTGCTTGCATGGTCTCGAGAGGTCCGCAGCGGTGACAGGAAGTTCCAGCGTCCACAGCTGGCCGATGTGACGGAAGCAGAAGGTGCGGTGGCGCGGGAAATCGATTTGATCGGCATCGGACGGCACGTCGTGGGTCGATCAGACAGCTTCGGCGAACTTCGAAATCTGCTCTTTCGTCGTCGTCGTTCGGGCGGTCAACTGCCATTTCCATGGACGTGGATTCAAATTGAACCATCATCGACGCAGCAGGCATGGCGTAGGGCGATGGGGCTTGAACAGCCCTTTGTGGAGCCTGAACAAATTCAGCATCAGGTCTATGCTGCAGTGTCTGCGGGATGTAAAGGAATTGGTTTCTGGAAGACGTCGCCATTAGACCCGCAGGATCCGCTCGATCAGGAGACTGCGATCGCAATTGAACTGGCCTGTCTGGAAATTGAACTGCTGGAACCCTTTCTGGCACGCGGTCGTTTGGATGGTCATTTGAGTCTGCAGTCAGCATCAGAGAAACGGGCTGCGGCGATGCCGGCTTTTGGACGCAGGCCACCGTCGGCGGTACAATCCGCTCTTGGCGGCGGAAACATTTCAACCAGCGCGGGAAATTCTGAGGCACCCGCCGGTTCCGATGCGGCAGTCATCACATCAGACCGTGCTATGCTGATTCTGCCAACTTTCTGGGACGAATCATCGCAGATCGTCCCCGGCCC
>JAYVNW010000546.1:0-2053 GCA_043758225.1 Candidatus Kuenenia sp.
TCAGCAGCAGGAGGGAAAAAAAGAAAAGGTGTTCCGCATTGAAGCAGACATCGAAAACAACCGGCTGCTTGTCAATGCAAATGCCATCGAGATGGAAGAGATTCGCACGTTGCTGATCAAGCTTGGCGAATTGCCTGATCCAAATTCAACGGACGATGGTGTTCGAGTTTTCGAAATCAACTCTGATGAGGATCTGAAGGATCTGCAGCAGCGATTGCAACGATATTGGCAACGTGGAAATCCTCTGGAGTTCGATCTGCCGAAAGAGTTTCCCAAACAGGACGATGAATCTGATTCTCCGCTTGAGGATGTCAAGAAGCCGGCATCTCAGGATGGTGTCACAAGCGCCGACACGGAAACGCCACGTGTATTCGTTTGGAAACATGGCCGACGACAACCTGCAAAGGCCGCTTCTTCAAAATTGGTGAACACGGCCACGACGGCATTTGATGCTCTGTTGCAAAACACGGGGCACGCTGAGTCGGCGGCAAAATCTCCGACGCAATTCTCGGGTATTGCGTTGCTGACGAAGCGAGATGTCGATGAAACGATTTCGGATTCCGAAAGTTCAATTCTGCCGAACGACGGTGATACAAAAATTCCAAAGCCATCTGAAGCTGACGACAAAACGCCATCGAATTCGAATCAACCGCCCGTGAAATCGGAACCAGTCATCGATCGGAAGTTGCTTGATCGTTTACGGCGTCAGTTGCAGGACGCCGGTTCGATTCCAAAAGACTCTGATGCATCCCAATCTGACGCCATGCCGGAGGCACCTGCGCCGGACGCAAAAGGTAGTCAGGCTGATGATTCAGGCACCTCAGAAAATTCCAGCGACAGTGACAAACAATATCCGCCAATAAAACTTTCCGTCACCCCGGATGGCAAACTCATTGCCAGCAGTCGCGATCTTGCAGCACTTGCGGCGATGGAGGATCTGATGGGACAAGTCGCGGCTCCACGCCGAAGCTACAAAGTCTTTCGGTTGAAATATGCAACGCCCTCATGGGTGACGCTCAACCTGAAAGACTTCTTTAAGTCAGAAGAACAGACGAAGAGCGGCATTGAATATGATCCCTTCTATGGCTTCATGCCGTCTCAGAAGAAAACGACAGGAAAACATAGTCTTTCCAAACGCCGCCAGCCGCAGTTTATTTCAGACAATTTTACCAGCACGATACTGGTGCGTGATGCGGATGCGAAACAGTTGCAGACCATTGAAGATCTCATTGGGATCTATGATGTTCCTGAACCATCGGATTCGAGATCAATGCGAGTGACCACAATTTTTCGACTTAAGCATGCGAAGGCTGGAATGGTTGCCGCAGCGGTGAAAGATGTCTTTCGAGATTTGCTGAGTTCCAACGACAAAGCGTTGGAAGCCGACGACAAGGGACAACGGCAAGGAGGAGGTGGTCTGGTAACTTTCCTGCCTCGGGGACCATCGTCGAACAGCAGTGAAGGCGACGAAGAGGAACCGATCCGTTTCAAAGGATTGTTGTCGATGGGGATCGATGATTCTTCAAACACATTAATCGTCTCGTCATCGGGGTCATTGATGGACACGATCGGAGAAATGATTGAATCACTTGATGAAGCTGCGAATTCGTCATCGGTGGTGCAGGTCCTGCATGTCGATAAAAGTATCGATTTGGGGCTTATCCAGGAACGCCTGCGAGATTTGATGAAAGTATCGGCCGGTGCCGAGCAGCCGGGACAACAGCCAAATCAACCACCAGGGCAGCAGCCTGGTCAACCAGGACAGCAACCTGGCGTTCCCGGCGCCGCTCGGCCAGCTGAAGCTGTTGTGAACTAAAGACTGTTATTCGTCTCGATTACCACCGGAGATAACGCAGACAACTCGTTGGCCCACAAATCGATTTCTGTGTTCGCGCACAACTGCCAGCGGAACCGCTCCGGATGGCTCGGCAATCATCCTGGTATGAGAAGAGATCAAGTGCGTGGTTTCGACGATTGATGTTTCAGACGCACAAAGAATGTAATCGACCAGTTGGTAGATAATCGGAAAGGTCAGGCTGCCGAGTGATGTGCG
>JAYVNW010000547.1:0-2489 GCA_043758225.1 Candidatus Kuenenia sp.
TGCGTCCGTGTGGCGGCGCGGGCGGGACCACTGCGGCGACGGAGCGCACGCTCCACACAACCCTGGCCCCGCCTGGGGACCAGTCGAGAATGTTCGGTCGCTGCCGGAACATTCGAGCAGGGCCTTTGTGACTCAGCCTGGACCGCGACGCGGTTCAGGACGCTTGAACGCGTCGACGAAAAAGCTGAGTCAGTTCATGGTGTTTTGGAATTAAAGCCACATGGTTTGAGATCGTCGCCATAACCACTTTTAAATACGTCTGCTTCGACTGTGGTTGCGCTATATTCGCCGGAGACGAGTGAAGAATGATGGTTTGGGATGGTTACTGCTTTTCCTCGCGACTTGTGTCGTGCGGGCCTGTTTGTCTGAGAATTCATTCAGGCAAAGAATCCCGTACGATCGAACGGGGAAGAGTGGGCTTGTTTAGGCATTCCTGGCAGTGTGAGCCGTTCCCCCACTGAAATCTAACGAACGTGGTTGAAACATGCCTGGCCGGATTCGTGAGAAATGATTCTCTCCGAATGCCTTGCATTCATGAGGTTTTCAATTTCACTCGTTTCCGTCCCAACAACGGAATTCGATTGCGGCGAATGATGAATTCTGGCAGCCATTTTCGCGCAGCCATGCGGCCAGCGCACACTCGTCGATTGCCTGCTGGCTGAATGAATCGGCGGCTCTATTGCAAAACATCAACACTACGGGCACCGTGAAGGATGCGGATCAGTTCAATTCCATCCGCGACAGGCCGGTAGTAAATAACGTACTGACCAACGGAGAAGTGGCGACAGTCCGGCATCAGGTCGAACCGTGCCTCGCCGAGCCGTGGTTGATTGCATACGACTGGCACGTCTTCAATATTCTGTCAACAAACTTATTTGCGGCGATCGGATTGTTCGCAGCAATGTAGTCCCAAATCTCATCGAGATCTTGGCGCGCCGGACCGGAATAGAGGATTCGGCGACTTGTCATGGCGATGTTGAGAGTCGCTGTTTCAGGCGTTCCTGCCCGCGTCGCTTAATGTCTTCCACATCCAGCTCACGGACATCACCGGCATCCAAAGCGTCAATTCCCACCTGCAAATCAGCTCTCAAAGCCGCCAACTGTTTTTCGTGGCGCTGCAACAAACGCAGTGCTTCAGCGACAGCTTCGTCCTCGGAACGAAAACGCCCGCTGGCCACTGAATCACGGATAAACGCCGCATACTCCTGAGGAATCGTTAAGGACATCAAATCACCATCGATTCAAAAGAGACCTGACAAGTGAATCATCACGGCTGTGTTCAACGTTTAGCCAAAAACCGTCAAACGGCAGTCCATGGAGCCCAACCTTTGGAGTTCGCCACAGGAGACACATTGTAGTGACGGACCGCCCCCTGCATCAACAGATGCTCCACCGAGTTTCCGGCGAAACTTGGTTACACGTCTACGCTCTGGTGGTACACTGACTGTTGGCGGCGGCCGAACGCAATTTGAATCTATCCGTCCTGAAGTAAATTACAACAGAACCCGAATGAAAGATTTCTTCTCACGGTTGTCACATCGGATGGCCATTGTCGAGCAGCCATGCCGCGAGAGCGCGTTCCACAATTTCCTGCTGGCTGAAGAATTCGGCGCTGGCCAGTTGGCGTTCCAGAGAAGCTCGTTTGAGAGCTCCGGCGATTTCGGGACGAAGTCGAACGGTGATCGGAATCAGCCCGACAGGTTGAAAACCGGCGGTTTGCGGGGGCCGTGTAACGGGTGGCTCCATGACAGCAGGATTGGGTGTCTTGTCCTGCGTCACGAAGGCTCGCACGACTTCCGGATCAGCGTTGGGAACGGAATGGATCGCGGTGGTGAGTGTTCTTCTTTCTGCCATGGTTGTTACGAGGCTCCTTTGAGTTTACGGTTTTCGATTGGCGGCGACAGATGCTGGTTCGGAGTGACTGGCTGCAGCAATCTCAGGAAACAGTTCCCGAAACAACTGTTCAATTTCTTCAGCAGCTCCCCGTGCGTGATAGCCCATATTCCAGACGAAGGTCGCCTGCCCCGGTGCATCCGCGTAGGCTTGACGAAGCGTAATCGGAGTTTCCGCGAGTTTTAGTCCCAGTGTTCTGGCGGCTTCGCGCATATCACGAGTCAGCCGATATTCACGACCGACCATGCTCAGAACCGCAATCACTTCCGGTGGCCCTTGACGAATGGCCTGAGCCTGCCGCACGAATGACGTGTTCTTATTTAGTGCTCGAGCTTCGAACATGCTGGCTTTGCAGGGCAGAATGGCCAGATCGGCCCACATCAGCAGGGCTCGGCTGGTTTCTGTCTGGCTGCCGGGACCGTCGGCAATCACGAAGTCGGCATCCTGTGCCAGTGATGGAAGTTCATCCAGAACGGCATCGGCGTTGGCAAGACACACGACCTGAATGTTGGGCAGTGCTTCCGCGATCCATTCGCTGGATGATTGTTGAGTGTCACAGTCCGCAAGAATGACAGAACGGCCATGGCCTGCAAGCC
>JAYVNW010000548.1:0-8626 GCA_043758225.1 Candidatus Kuenenia sp.
TCGCCGTAGAGAAAATACGCTGCATCAGTACCAACCGTTCAGAAAACGACGGAATCCCCTTCCGTGACATACCTCAACATTCTGAATACGACCTTACCTACCGTCGACACGACGTCGATGCCCCTTGCAGGAGTGACTATATGAAGCTCGCTCAGTTCTGTATTGCCATGCAGTCCGTTGTCGCTGGCTTGTGTCTCATTGGTTCGTCGGCGAATGCCGAAGAGGCTCGGATCGAGTTGAGTCCTGTTGGCGAAAACGCCTCGATCACTATTCGCAGCCGTGATGCTCGCCAGCAGTTGATCGTGACGTCGATCGCCGTAGATGGATCTAAGAAGGATGTGACTCGAGAGGCGGCCTGGACGGTGTCTGTTCCGTCGGCTTTGTCGATAGATCCCAGCGGCATGGCTATTCCTGCTGCGGACGGCGCAATTACTGTGACCGCGACTGTGGGTGATAAGTCAGCAACAGCAAACGTCGTTGTGACTGGATTTGCGACTCCGCTGCCGATCAATTTCCGCAATCAGGTTGTTCCGATCTTCACGAAGCTGGGCTGTAACGGTGGTGGCTGTCACGGTAAGTCTGGTGGCCAGAATGGATTCAAACTTTCGCTGCTGGGATTCTATCCAGAAGACGATTTCGAATTCCTTCGCAAAGAATCGCGCGGACGTCGCATCTTTCCTGCAATCCCCGGTGAAAGTTTGTTGTTGATGAAAGCGATCGGCCGAAGCCCTCACGGCGGCGGTAAGCGCATGGAGAACGGCAGTTACGAATACAATTTGCTGGTGCAGTGGATTGAGCAAGGAATGCCGTATGGCACCGATAGCGATCCGGTGGTGACTGGAATCCTCTGCGTGCCTGAAACCCGCACGATGACTCAGAAATCACAGCAGCAGATTGCGGTCATCGCAACGTACAGCGATGGAACAACTGAAGACGTGACGCGTATGGCGTTGTTCGAACCGAACGAAGCGGAGATGGCTGAGTGCTCGACCACGGGGCTGGTGAGTACTCTTGAACTGGCTGGCGAGGTCGCCATTATGGCTCGCTATCAGGGGCAGGTGGCAACTTTTCGCGCCACCATCCCGCTGGGTGCCGATACGTCGAAGATGCCGGAACCGATCAATCTGGTTGACACGGCAGTGTTCGGAAAACTCAGGCAACTCGGTATTCCAGCGTCTGGACTCTGTGACGATGCTACGTTTCTGCGTCGAGTGTCATTGGATGTTGCGGGTACACTCCCGACGAGCGAAGAAGTTCAGGCGTTCCTTGCTGATACGTCAGCAGATAAGCGAGATCGCTTGATTGATCGACTGCTCGAGAGCCCGGCGTATGCGGATCAGTTTGCGAACAAGTGGAACTTCGTCCTTCGCAACCACAAAGAGAATGGCGAAGACACGCCTGGAACGATGCTTTTTCATCAATGGCTGTGGGATCAGATATACAACAATACGCCATACGATCAGTTTGTGCGTTCGATCGTAACTGCGTCCGGCGACCCGCAGATTAACCCGGCTGTGACCTGGTATCGCGACGTGGACAGTACCGAAGAGCAGGTTGAAGATACAGCTCAGCTGTTTCTCGGTTTGCGAATTCAGTGTGCTCGCTGTCACCATCATCCGTTCGAAAAATGGAGCCAGGACGATTACTACGGCATGGCGGCCTTTTACGGTCGAGTCGGCAAGAAAACGATTCCGAACGTTGCCGCCAATATGCGGGATCGTCGCGTCTTTCATAACGAAGGTGTCGCAACGGCAAGCAATCCTCGTTCTGGAAAGGCCCTAAAGCCAACCGGTCTTGGTACACCAGCCTACGAAATCCCGGCCGACAGCGATCCACGTGTCAAACTGGCCGACTGGATGAGTGATCCAAAGAATCCGTTCTTTGCGAAGTCATTGGTGAATCGCTATTGGAAGCACTTCTTCAGTCGCGGCATCGTTGAACCGGAAGACGACATGCGAGCCACGAATCCTCCTTCGAATCCGGAACTGTTGGATGCGCTTGCGTCGCACTTCATTCAGTCGGGCTTTGATCTGAAGGATCTGGTGCGCACAATTTGCCGCTCACGTACCTACCAACTGAGCGCGTTGCCGAATGATTTCAATGCTAACGACAAACAGAATTTTTCGCGGTACTACCCGCGTCGCTTGAGTGCTGAAGCGTTGTATGACGCATTCCATCAGGTTACCGATACCACAGAAAATTTTGGCGGAATGCCAGCCGGAACGAAGGCTCTGCAGCTTGCGGATGCTTCGAATTCGACCTACTTCCTTCAGGTGTTCGGTCAGCCAAAGGGTGACACGGCTTGTGAATGCGAACGCAGCATGGATGCGAATCTGGCTCAGAGTCTGCATTTGCTGAACGGTAAAGAAATTCAGGACAAGATCGGCCGCGATGGGGCTCGTACGGCTCGCTTCGCTGCTGAAGCAGATCGGCCAAACGAAGATCGTGTGAAGGAACTTTATCGCTGGGTGTTCGCTCGCGAACCTAACGCTGACGAACTTGAAGTTGCGATCAGTTATCTCAAACGCCACGAACCCAACGTTCGCGGAGGGTTTGAAGATATCGTTTGGGCGTTAGTGAATACGAAAGAGTTTCAGTTTAATCATTAATGCACAATCTGCTGTGATTTCTTCCGTAGGACGGGTTTCCAGACCCGTCCGTACACGAAGATCGCAGGACGGGACTGGAGTCCCGTGCGACGGCTATTGAATATCTCCGCTAAATCGCCCACCTACATATTCTCCCCGGGAACCAGCTCTATGACTGGGATTCGATTGCTTCTGGCACTTGCTGTCATCATCTCTGCGAGGCAAGTGTCCGCACAGCTTCCGCAGACACGGATTACTTCTGTCTTCCCGCTCGGTGGGCAGCAGGGCACTGCTGTCGATCTTACAGTCGGCGGTGGAACGGATCTGGATGAGCTCGACCAAATGGTCTTCGCTCATCCCGGAATCACGGCCGTCTCTAAGCTGGATGCGAACGGCAATCCTGTCGCCAATACGTTCACGGTTACCGTTGCTGCAGATGTTCCGGTTGGGCTCTACGATGTAAGGGTTCGAGGTCTGTTTGGGATCAGCAACCCACGCATATTTCGAGTTGATTCGCTGGCTGAGATTGTAGAAATCGAACCGAACAATCTAGTGGCTCAGGCGACGCCGGTTGCAATGGAAACGAATGTCAACGCCAGAGCTAACGGTGCCACAGATGTGGATTTCTATCGCATCCGGGTGAAGGCCGGACAGACTCTCGTTGTACGATCGGAAGCGGAGAAAATTGACTCGTCTATACAACCCCTGCTTCAACTTTATAACGTCGCCGGTCGTCGCCTTGCAGAATCTCGCAGAATCCGCGCTCAGGAAGCATCGCTGGTCTACACCGCAACGGCGGACGAAGACTTAATTGTGCGGGTTCAGGATGCTGTTTATGGAGGCGGAGATCAATTTGTTTATCGATTGGCTTTCGATTCGCGACCACTCGTTGATTGGGTCAGCCCGGCGTTTGTGATCGCCAATTCACAGACACTTGTTACAGTCTATGGACGCCGTCTGGCGGGCGGTCAGCCCACGCACAGAACACTCGAAGGTCTGCCGGTTTATCAGCAGCAAATGACGATTCCTGCAGCAATCGCTCCCATGCACGTCGGCGCGTCCGCCACAGCGGCTTTTGCCGATTCCTTTTGGTGGAATGCGATTCCAGGCAATCTTGTCCGAATTGGAATTGCTGACAAATCGCCGATATCAGAAGCTGCGGAAACTCCCGATCAGCTCACAACGATTCCCTTCGAAGCGACCGGAGCCTTTGCTGAACGATCCGACGAAGATGTGTTTCGTTTCGATGCGAAGAAAGGCGAAGTCTGGGTCATTGAGGTATTCGCAGAGCGACTGGGTTCGATCGCTGATCCACTTCTAATGGTTGAACGCGTCATCACAAACGCTGACGGAACTTTCGCATACACTCGACTGGCAACCGAAGATGATGACAAGCAGAACCCCGGCGGCGCGGATCTGCCGACGCTCAGCGACGATCCACTTTTTCAGCTTAACGTACCCGAAGATGGAACTTATCGTATCCGACTGCGTGACCGATACAGTGATACTCGCGGTGATCCCAGGCTGAGTTATCGTTTGTCTGTGCGACCATCGAAAGCGGATTTCCGGCTGGTTGTTTTTGATGCGTTGACATCTGCAGATGGCAAAGCTCCAGCCACCAGCGGTGCGGTGAATCTTCGCAAGGGCGGAAATTACGAGCTATCGGTGTATGCATATCGCCGCGATGGGCACAATGATGCAATTCAGCTGTCGGCCGAAAATCTTCCGGCAGGCATCACTTGCCGACCATCCGTTATCGGACCTGGGCAGACGTCAGCAAAACTCATTCTCACAGCCAGCAATGATGCGGCAGAACAGCTCGCTGCGATCGATGTCGTCGGACAAAGCGGTGTGGCGGAAGCGACGATTAAACATGCCGCGCAAGTCGCAAGTTTGATTCATGACCCAATCAATGGTCTGCCACGCACCGCGCGTTTGACGGAATCGCTGGTTGCTGGCGTGATGAAAGATGAACAGCCGTTTTCCATATTTGTCGATGCCATGAATGCAGAATTTAGTCAGGATCAGCAGTTACTGGTGCCGATTCGAATTCAAAAACGCAATGGTTTCGATGGCAAAGTGGACCTGTCGTTCTTCGGAATGCCGGGCGAGATCGATGCTCCCAATGTCGCAATTGAACCGGGCAAAGACAGCGTGGTCGCCCGAGTTTATTTCAAAGAGAAGGCTCCGCCATCAACCAATACAATTCTGGTTCAAGGCACGTCGGCTGTTCCCTATCGCCGCAATCCGTGGCAGGCGGATCGAGCGAAAGTGAAAGTTGCTGCAGCAGAAGCCACTGTTGTCGCGCAGCAAACGGCTGTCACAACGGCGGAGGCTGGATTAAAAGATTTTGAGCAAAAGGTGGTGACACTTACAGAGCAAGTGAAAACAATCACGGCAGAGCTTGCCACATATGCGGCTCAGCAAACAAAGTTACATGAGGACTTTTCAAAGGCAGTGGCCGAACAGCAGGCATCGATTGAGGGTCTCGCACAAGTGCAGGCTCAATTGGCCACGGTCAATACGAGTGCGAATAGTTCTGCGGATGAGATTAACGTTGCGATTCAAGCCGTGAAATCTGCTGCTGCTGCGGCAGATGAATCAGCGAAGAAACTTGACGTCCTCAACAAAGGTGCAGGGGAACTGGCTAAGCAGGTTGCTGCGTCCAAAGAAATGGAAGCTGTAAAAATAAAGGAAAAGGCAACTGCTGAAACAGAAGTTGTCAACAAAACGAAAGAAGTGGAAGCTGCAAAGGTCGCTCTGGCGGCCACTCAAAAGGCGGTAGAAACTGCGATTCAAGCGAAGACTGCGGCAGATGCAGCACTGAAGACTGCAGAAGATGCATCGAAGCCGAACAACGTTAATGTTCGGGCTGTTTCAGAACCACTCGTGATCACCATTCATCCGGCTCCGGCCAAGCTCACAGCTGCAGTTCCAGACGCCGGTGGCATCAAACGCGGTGCATCTGCGGCAGTCAAAGTCACGATCGCCCGCAAAAATAGTTTTGCGGCAAATTTGAAACTTACGTTGGTGCTCCCGGCAGGCACAAGCGGTCTGGCAGCTGAACCCGTTGAGGTTGCTGCAGATCAAGCTGAAGGCACGTTGACAATCACTGCTGCAGCCGACGCTCCGGTCGGTGACCTTGTGAACGTTGTGATTCGAGCGACGTGTGATTTCAACGGACGAGTGACTTCGACGGATGTGCCTGTAGCATTGAAGGTTGTGGAATAATATCTATGAACAAGACACGCACGATCACCACCCTGGCTGTAATGCTGTGCTGCACTTTGAGCATCGCCGATGAATTCAAGCCAATTACTCCGGACGAAATCTCACTGGGTCGTCCCGTGGAATTCGAACGAGATGTCTATCCGATACTCGAAGCCAACTGCATCGCGTGTCACAACGTCACTGTGTCTGAAGGTGACCTCATTCTGGAAAACATCGCCGCTATTCTGAAAGGTGGCGGCAGTGGTCCGGCAGTGATTCCGGAGAAGCCGGACGAAAGTCTGATCTACAAGCTCGCGCGTCGAGGCGAGGACCCGGTGATGCCGCCAACGCCCAATGATCGTCAGGCGAAGGAATTGAATTCAAAGCAACTTGGAATCCTGCGCCAATGGATCATCGAAGGTGCCAAAGCAGGTGCGGCTACGACCGCAAAATCAATGAACTGGCAGCCAATCAACTCACGTTTGCACGGAGTCTATTCGCTGGATATCGACAACGCCGGGCGATTCATTGCTGCTGGTCGTGGAAATCATGTGAGCATCTATGACATGGCTCGCCGCGATAGCGTTGGAGCATTGGTTGACAATTCGATTGTTTTCTCTGGCACCGCTGGTCCAGCGGGGACTGCTCATCGCGACTATGTCCATGCGATTGCGTTTCATCCGATTGAACCAATTGTTGCCACATCCGGGTATCGCAATGTGAAACTGTGGCGTCGGAATATCGACAGCATCGCTGGATCGTGGTCTCTGCCGGCCGATTTGCAGTCATGGACTTCAACAGGAGATGCTTCGGAAGTTTGCATGGCGGTCGCCTCCAAAGGTCTTGTCGTAGCAAACACACTCACAGGGGCTGAACGCGGAGCCGTGCCGCTGGACGGCATGCCTGTATCAGCCGTGAGTGTTTTCCGGACAGAACCAAAGTGGATTCTCGCTGCCACGGCCGACTCAAAAATTGTCGTTGTTCGAAATGCCGACCTGCAAATCGCTCACAAATCGGAACCATTGCCTGCCGCGATCACAGCTCTGAGCGGCGAACTCACCGGTGGAAAGATTGCCGCTTTGCTTGCAGACGGTAGTGTGCGGATGCTGACAATAGCTGCAGATACGGGCGCCGTTGCCATCGCTGCAGAAATAAAATCCGACGTCGGTCCAATCACGAATCTCAGCGGACACGGTTCAACTCTACTCACCGTCGCAGGACCGCGTACGGTGCAGAACTGGAAAGTGGAAGACGCGACTCAGATGAATCGCTTTGATTTGCCTGCCGATATCACGGCCATCGATTTCAATTCGGCGACCGACCGCGCTGTCTTTAACCTGACCGACAATACAACGGCACTTTGGTCACCGAAAGACGCAAAGCAAATCGCCATTCTGAATACCGATCTGACTGCTCAGCGACATCTCAAAGAAGCAGAACGAACAAAGGCGATTCTTGACGCCCGTGTCGCCGTCATCAAGGGGCAGATTGACGAAAATGACAAGGAAATCGCGGCTCAAAAGGAGGCGGAAACCAAGGCTAAGGCAGAAGTCGAAAAACTGATGCCACCCAAAGCCGAAGCTAAGACCAAGTATGATGCTGCAATCGCCGCCACCGCCGCCGCTAAGACGGCCTTGGAGGGCAAGGCGGAAGATGAGGCTCTGAAGAAGGCGGTTATGGAAGCAGAAAAAGCGGAAATCGCCGCCAAGGACGCTTCGGCGAAAGCAGATTCAGACCATGCCATCGCAGTAAAGACTGTCGATTTTGCGACGCAGGCAATTGTACGTGCCGAACAGCGAGGAGTCGAACGCAAGCAACAATTCGAAGCAGCCACGGCGGAAGCCACAGCGGCTACGACTGTCGCCGAAGAGCGCAAAGCTCCGGCAGCGGCAACCGCAGCGTCCATGTTCGCAGGGCTGGTTGGCGACGGTCGCTTCGTCGCAACCTCGGATGCATCCGGCACAATGCGAATCTGGAATGCCGCTGATGGTGTTTCGATTGATGTTCTTCCCGGCACGCAGCTGGGATCAACAGCCACCAGCATGAAGACAACTGCATCATCTGTATTTTTTACAACTGCTGACACACGCATCGTCACGCGATCTGCATTCCCCGAGTGGCAGCTGACGGCGTCATTGGGAGGTTCTGAAGATGGTGGTGATTCCGTATTCGTCGATCGCGTCCTCTCTCTGGCATTTTCACCGGATGGCAAGTTGCTCGCGGCAGGCGGAGGCGAAGCATCTCGCTCAGGGCAAGTCACACTCTGGAATCTTGCCGACAACAGCATGGTAAGGCAGTTCCCGGATGCGCATAGCGACACTGTCTACGGACTGGAGTTTTCTCCAGACGGTAAGTTCCTTGCATCCGCTGCGGCTGATAAATTTGTGAAAGTGTTTAACGTGGCCACTGGTGAATTCGTTCGAGCGTTCGAAGGTCACACTCACCATGTGATGGATGTCACATGGAAAGGCGACGGTACGGCTTTGGCCAGTGCTGGTGCGGACAATGCCATCAAAGTCTGGAACGTTGAGACGGGTGAGCAATCCAAAACAATCACAACTTACACTCGCCAGGTCACATCACTTCAATACGTTGGAATGCAGGACTTAATTGTCAGCAGCAGTGGCGATAAACGAGTCTTCTTCCACACGGCCAGCAACGGCAATCCTGCAAGAGAGTTCAAAGGCAGCACAGACTACGTCTATCGAGCGGCGACGACACCGGACGGCACTTTTGTTGTCGCTGGAGGAGAAGACGGATCCGTGCGAGTCTGGAACGCGGCAGACGCGCAGGAGATCATTACTTTTGCTCCGTGACAAAGGCGTTCG
>JAYVNW010000549.1:0-2467 GCA_043758225.1 Candidatus Kuenenia sp.
AATTCGCGACCATGCATCTGGGCATTCAGTTGCGGGAACTGCTGCAAACCGGAAACGACGGCTCGCACAAAAAAGGACATAAAGCCCAGCTTTGCACCGTACTTCTTTTCGAAGACATCTTTGTAGGCTTCTCGCAGCTTCTTAACCGCCGACATATCGACTTCGTTGAATGTTGTCAGCAGAGCGGCAGTCTGCTGAGCTTCAACGAGACGTTTTGCGATCGTCTGGCGAATCGGGCTGAGCGGCACTTTGCGTGTCTCGCGAATACCGCCAACTCGCACTGGTGCTGCTGGCGACTGGACAGTTCGAATTACGTCTTCTTTCAGGACACGCCCGCCAGGTCCGGTGCCCTGAACTGATCCCGCAGGCAACTTGTTATCCGCCATCATGCGTTCTGCCGCCGGCATCACATGTCCGCTGCCCTTGGTAACGGATGCCGCTGGCGTCGATGTTGATCCCGTCGGCGCGGCTGAAGTTGCACCTCCCGCGGGTTTTTCTGCGCGAGTCAGATAGCCGATAACTTCACCGATGAGTGCCGTTTCACCAGCATTCTTTAGAATTTTACTGACGACACCACCTGCCTGCGCAGGAATATCGAACGTAGCTTTGTCTGTTTCAAGCCCTACAACTTTGCCGTCTGCGGCAACGTATCCACCTTCTTTGACATACCATTCACCGACAAATGCTTCGGAAATGGATTCGCCCAGTTGAGGAACTCTGATTTCAATGTCCTGCGTGCTCATACGAGTTCAAATGCCTGCTTCAGAATGTTTTGCTGTTCGATCTTATGACTGGTTGCGGAACCTGTAGCGGGGCTGGCAGACTCCGGACGACAAACACCACGATATGGATACTGTTCCAGCAGACGTTCGCCGAAACGAGTTCTCAAAAATCCCCATGCGCCCATGTTGCGCGGTTCTTCCTGAACCCAGAACACCTGCGCCTTCTTCGAATACTTCGATAATTCAGCCTCAAGTGCCTTTGCTGGGAAAGGATAGAGTTGTTCAAGTCGGATGATTGCGACATCATCACGCTTCGCTTCTTCTCGATAGGCTGCCAGATCGTAATACACTTTACCCGAACACAGGAGAATGCGAGTGACTTGGTCCGGAGATTTCGTAACATCCGGCAGCACTTCATGAAACTCACCGTGAGTCAGGTCGCCGATGATTGACACTGCATCTTTGTGTCGCAGCAGACTCTTCGGAGTCATCACGATCAGCGGTTTTTTCCAGCGTCGCAATGCCTGTCGTCGCAGCATGTGAAAATACTGAGCCGGCGTGGTTGGATTCACAACCTGAATATTGTCTTCCGCCGCCATCGCCAAAAAGCGTTCCAATCTCGCGCTGGAGTGTTCTGGCCCCTGCCCTTCCATCCCGTGCGGTAACAGCAACACGACGCCGCTCAACCGCTTCCATTTTTCTTCTGCACTGGCGATGAATTGATCAATGATCACCTGCGCCACGTTGACGAAGTCACCGAACTGAGCTTCCCACATCACGAGGCCGTCCGGGCAATCCAGACTATAGCCATATTCGAAGCCCAGCACACCGATTTCAGACAGGGGACTGTTGAACATCTCAACAAGCTCAGGTCGAGCCGCCAAATCCTGAAGTCCCAGCCATAATTTGCCGTCATTGGAATCATACAACGCTGCATGTCGATGACTGAACGTACCACGTCGAACGTCCTGGCCACTGAAGCGCAGTCGGGTTCCCTGAGCGACCAGTGTACCCATCGCTGCAACATCGGCACCTCCCCAGTCGAAGGGCTTGTCACCCGCCGCCATTTCGCGGCGAGCTTTGAGAACCAACTCCACTTTTGGATGCGGCGTGAATCCTTCTGGAGGACTCGTCAATTTCGTCATCACGCTTTGAATCAAGCTGGCCGGAACTGCAGTTGCAGGAAAATCAGCCTCCAGCCAGCTGCCACCGAAGTAGCCCTTCCACATGCCACCGCCGCTTTCCTCAAGATAACGGAAACCATCCTTGCGAGCTTCAACCAGTTCTTCTTCAAGCATCTGGCCGCGCCGCGCGACAATTTCAGCACCTTCTTCTTTCGTGACTTCACGATGCGTCACCAGAGAATCCAGGAAGCTGTTGAAGACGGTCTGCCGACTGCGAATCAGCTTGTACATTGTTGGCTGTGTGAACGCGGGCTCATCGCCTTCGTTATGACCGCGACGACGGAAGCAGTACATGTCGATGACGACATCGCGATGAAACTTCGCTCGGAAATCCATTGCCAATTGCACGACTTGTGCGATCGCTTCCGGGTCTTCCCCGTTCACATGGAAAATTGGAATCTGCAACATACGTGCGACGTCGGTCGCATAGGTACATGAACGGGCTTCGGATGGTGAGGTAGTAAACCCGATTTGATTATTAACGATAATATGAACGGTTCCGCCCGTTTGATAACCCGAAAGTTCGCTCAGATTCAGCGTCTCCTGGCTAACTCCTTCGCC
>JAYVNW010000550.1:0-8297 GCA_043758225.1 Candidatus Kuenenia sp.
ATCGTGGAGTTCATTGCGACTCACGCGGCGGTTCAGCCTTGATCGAGCGAAGAAACGGCACAGTCGCGCTGGATGCGGTACGCTTCTAAGCTGCCAGCGCTGCTGAGCAGGTCCTGGCAAACAAAAAAAACCTGCTGTCCAGAATGGAACAGCAGGCTTTTTAAAAGCGAGGTCGACGGGACTTGAACCCGCGGCCTCCAACGTGACAGGCTGGCGCTCTAACCAACTGAGCTACGACCCCTCGCTTGCCTTGTGGCAACTTCAACGTGCGGAACATTACTGCTACGTGATCGTATTTTCAAGGCGACCGGCTTTAAAAAACTGAGCAGAGTCTTTGCCTCTTGCCTGAGAGACATAAAAACCGGCGAACAAGTTCACCAATCTACTTTTTAGGTAACAAACAGCGATTACAGCGGAAACTTAGCGAACAGTCAGTAAAGTTCCGACATTTCTGGCTCGGAATACCAAAATGGCCTCGGATTCTGCAAGGATTAGTTGCCGCATCAACGAACAAAATTAGGGCTGAAGCATGATTCGATACTTGCACACTCTTTCCCGCTGTTGGTAAACTTCTGTACCGCTTAGTGCTCAGGCTAGTTTCCCGCCAAACGCTTTCCAGTGTCCCCTGCCTCAGTTATTCGCCTTCCTCAATGGTGAAAGGATAACCTCGATGATTGATTTTCATTACGGACCGGCTCGTCGAAATTGTGAAGGCACGTCAAGGCGAGATTTCCTTCGGGTTGGTGGACTGGGTTTGGGAAGTGTCAGCTTGGCAAACATGCTGCAAGGTAAAGCGGCTGCTGCGGCACTTGGCGTTTCTGGTAGTGATAAGTCCGTGATCTGGTTGTGGCTCAGTGGAGGACCCACTCAGATTGAAACCTTCGATCCGAAAATGACGGCGCCGTCTGAATATCGAAGTGTCACGGGCGAAGTGAAGACAGTTCTGCCGGGCGTGACTTTCGGTGGCAATTTCGAACGCATTGGGCAAGTTGCCGATCGAATGGCGTTTGTACGGTCATTTGCTCATACGAACAGCGGCCACTCAGGTGGTACGCACTATGTCATGACAGGCTATGACAATCGCCTGGCGGACAACGGAGCCGTGGCTGATCGACCGTTCCTGGGTTCGATCGTCTCTAGAATTCGGGGAACCAATAACGCAAACACCGGCCTCCCAACGTATGTGCGTCTTGGCGGAATTTATGCCGATGGACCTGCTTTTTTGGGAACGGCATATGGTCCGTTTGATCCGGGCGGAGAAGCTCGACGGAATATGTCTCTGTCGATTGAGCAGTCTCGGCTGTCAAATCGTCGTGCGATGCTGGAAGGTATTGATAACGTCAAACGCGATATCGATCGCAAGGGTTTGATGAATGGTCTGGACTCATTTGAGGAACAGGCCTTCAGTTTAATTCTCAGTCGTTCACAGCAGGCGTTTGACCTGAAATACGAGGACCCTCGTGTGGTTGATCGCTACGGTAAAGGCCTCGGAGAACAGTTGTTGCAGGCTCGCCGTTTGTGCGAGGCTGGCTGCGGTTTTGTGACTCTGCAGCACGGTGGCTGGGATATGCACAGCACAATCAAGCAGGAAATGGACAAAAGAGGTCCTGAGATTGACCGTGCCATTTCAGCATTGGTTGAAGATCTTGATCAGCGAGGAATGCTGGACAACGTACTCCTCGTGATCAGCGGCGAGTTCGGTCGCACGCCAAAGATTAACGGGTCCGGCGGGCGAGACCACTGGGCTCCACTGAGCACTCTGGCGCTCGCTGGCGGCGGACTCAAAATGGGGCAGGTGATTGGAGAATCAGCCGAGAAAGCGGACGTCCCGAAGACGACTGCTATTACTCCGCAGGATCTCATGGCGACGGTCTTCAAGGTGTTGGATCTGGATCAGCGGATTCAGTTTACCAATCAGGCAGGTCGGCCGACTTATATGATTGAAACCGGCAAACCGATCGCTGAATTGGTATGAGTTGGCGAGCCGAACGACGAATGTCGCACGATCGAATACGCATAATTTGGCGTATTTTGGAATTCGCACGATAGCAGACATACTTCGTGTCGTGCCATAGATCGGTGGACTGACGTCCTGCCGCTCGCCTTTTCTAAGGTTCACGCGGCGGCTATGATGTCCCGCACTATGTCTCAGACCAGCCACTCCCCTGCGTTGTCGGCCGCAGTAATCACGCCGAATTTCCTGAAACGCCTGGCCGCGATTGTCAGCCCGGAGCGATTACTTAGCGCGGATGACGAATTGTTGGTTTATGAGTGCGACGGATACGTCGTGGAAAAAACGACTCCAGACGTCGTAGTGTTTCCGCAATCCAGCGACGAAGTCTTAAACGTTGTTCGTGAATGCATCGCTGCCCAAGTGCCGTTTGTTCCTCGCGGAGCTGGTACCAGTCTTGCCGGAGGATGCCTGCCTGTCGGCGGGGGAGTGATGATCTCGCTGACTCGGATGGGGAAAATTCTGGAGATCAATATTCGCGATCGTTATGCCGTCGTCGAACCTGGTGTTGTCAACGTGCGCTTGACGCGTGCATTGGCTGGCAGCGGATTTCACTACGCTCCTGATCCCAGCAGTCAGGGAGCCTGCACGATCGGCGGGAACATCGCGACGAATTCCGGCGGCCCGCATACGCTGAAATATGGCGTGACTGTGAATCACGTACTGGGAGTCGAATTTGTATCGCCGGAAGGTGAACTTGTTCAATTCGGTGGGCCGTGCGGGCGAGGTGCTGACTTCGATCTGACGGGTTTGTTTGTTGGCAGTGAAGGGACATTTGGCGTTGTGACCAAAGTCTGGGTTCGAATTACTCGGGATCCGGCAGCGTACCGCACGATGTTGGGGATCTTCAATACGGTTGATGATGCGACACAGGCGATCAGCCGCATTATCGGGGCGGGCATTATTCCTGCTGCTTTGGAAATGATGGATCAGGGGATTGTGTCAGCAGTGGAGGCTGCATTCAAGTTTGGATTCCCGCTGGATGCAGGTGCCGTGTTGCTGATTGAAGTCGATGGGCTTGATTGCGTCGTTGATGACGAAGCGAAGTTGATCACAGATTTGTGCCTGGACACCGGTGCCCGAGAAGTCCGCCTGTCGCGCACGGAAGAAGAACGCTTGCTGTTATGGAAATGTCGAAAACAGGCATTTGGTGCCATTGGGCGATTGAGTCCCAGTTATTGCACACAGGACGGCGTTGTTCCTCGAACGCAGTTGCCGGAGATTCTGAAATTCATCCTTGATGTCAGTCAGCGGTATCAGATTCGAATTGTCAACGTATTCCACGCCGGGGACGGAAACATTCATCCCATACTACTGTTTGACGAACGCGATGCGGAACAGGTGAAACGCGTGATGCTGGCGAGTGACGAAATTCTGAATCGCTGCATCGACCTGGGCGGTAGTGTGACCGGAGAACATGGAATCGGCGTCGAGAAAATCAGTCTGATGAATCGCTTGTTCACGAAGACAGATTTAGAAGTGATGACGGATATTCGTGGAGTCTTCAACCCACAACAGCTGTGCAGCCCAGGAAAAATGCTGCCAACAGCTGGTGGCTGCGGCTCCGAACACATCGAAAAATCCCACCCCGGCCGCCGCGCGGCGATGTGAATCCAGCAGATCACGCCTGCGCTCGAACGCCGTATCTAACCGCTTTGATGTGATCGTCGCCATCGTCTTCATCAATGGAGTTGTCATCAGGCATGAATTCGCGCCGATGGTAAGCAACTTGTTCGTTGGGTGAGTTGTGTCGCATTTCGTCATCGTTAAGTCGGTAGACACCTTCATCACTACAAACAAAGAACATGCGGAACCAGAGCATTTGCACAACATTGCTTTGTGGGGAATAGAGTTGTACTTTTAAGCCCTGCTCATGCCACTCAAACAGCATCCCGAAGAATCCGCTGGGGATGTATTTCACGGCTGAGAGGTCAACGCCGATCGCTCGATAGCCTTCGTTTTCGATGAGATTTGTCAAGGTCTCACGTAGGAGAGCCAAGTCTGCTCCGTCCCAGATCTCCATATCGTCCAGTGCGACGATCGCGAGGTCTTTTTCAGTTCGAACAGTCAGACGGTGCTTTTTTCTTAAACTCATCGCTGCGTATTCCAATCCTGTAGGCCCATTGATACATCGTGCTTGAGGGGGTACCAAGAGTGTTGCAAAGGGTGAACCGAACGAAGACGATTTGCGATTTGTTTACCTAACAGCAGCGTAAGTGAATCTCTACACGGGACTTGCAGCGACGCAATTTTTCCAGGAGCCCCGCCGAATGCCAGTAGCAACGTTGCAGTATCGCCACAATGTGCGATTAGAAACGTGGCGTTTTTGAAACAAGTGCGTTCATGCAATGAACAAACTCGCCGTCTGGGCGTCTTCAAGTCCCAAATTGCAAGCGGCACGAAGTCGACTCATGATGAGGATTTAGAAATTGCCGGAAAGCTCTCTCAAATTCAGGCATATTTGGCATCGTTAATTGCCAAAAATAAACCACTGCGTATCATCATCGTAGATTTGCTCAGTTCTGTTGACGAGTAATGTGTTGGATGACGCTGGTTTCGGGAGTGTTTATTAATGTCTTCCCCTCTGGATACTCGAGATCGCGAGATTCTGGAACATCTGCATCAGGCAGAGGGTGCTGATGTGCAGACACTTTGCGATGTCCTTGGTGTCACTCGAACTGCGATTCGGCAGCGGATCAGTCGGCTGGAGTCCGCTGGGTTTGTTGCGTCTGAGTTACAAGGTCAGCTTCGCGGTCGTCCGCGGCATTTGTATCGCGTCACTGCGGCAGGTTTGCACGAATTAGGCGAAAATTACCGTGAGCTGACGGTTGTTCTCTGGGAAGCCATCGCAGGATATGAAGACGCTGGGGTTCGAGAAGCGTTGATGGGCCGGGTGCAGAACGCTCTAGCCGAACGATTTCGAAAGAAGCTCGTAGGTTGCGATTCGGTTGATCAGCGGCTGGATCAGCTGGCGGATGAGATGAAGTCCAGTGGGTTTAATGTCACGAGTGATCGTTCTGGCGGTTTGCGAATTTTGCGTGAATCATCCTGTCCGTTTCCAATGCTGGCGGACGTTGATGAGGCGATTTGTCAAGTGGAGCGGCGAGTTCTGGAGCAGGTTTTGGGGGCTCCGGTTGAGTTTCGGTCCCGTTGCCGTGATGGACAGAGTTGTTGCGAATTTCAAGTGCTGGATGTCCAGGTTGGGGCTGGTCAGAGTTTGGAAAGTTCCGGGGGCGATTGAAAGACAATCTCATGCTGATAGAGTGCGGGCTGCACTTCCTGTGATGTGGCAGTTACGGGGTTCAGTCAGTGCCTAAATGTGTTGTGACTGTATTGTTGAAAAGGTTTGAGCGACATGACATGGATTGAAGGTCGATTCGAAGAAAACGTGATTACCACGACGATGGAGCAGGCTCTGAACTGGGGTCAGCAATCCAGTATCTGGCCGATGACGTTTGGTCTGGCGTGCTGTGCGATTGAAATGATGGCGGCTGGTGCCAGCAAGTACGACATTGACCGTTTCGGGGCGGGTGCTTTCCGGGCAACGCCTCGGCAGGCAGACCTGATGATCGTTGCCGGGACTGTGACTTTCAAAATGGCAAGTCGCGTTCGTCGTTTGTACGAGCAAATGCCGGATCCGAAGTATGTGATCGCGATGGGCGCTTGCACTGTTGGCGGTGGCCCGTACTTTAAACATGGTTATCACGTTGTGAAGGGCGTGGACCTTGTTGTTCCGGTTGACGTTTATGTTCCTGGATGCCCTCCACGCCCGGAGGCTCTATTGGAAGGCCTGATGAGAATTCAGGATAAGATTAAAGCGCGTAAAGTGACGAAGGGCGAGACTGCTTTGCCGGTACCGCACCATTCGGGGTACTCGGCATTGAATGTATAAGGTTTGGTGCGCGGACGGTGTGAACCGCTGATGATTTCGCCCTATTGAAAGACGATGGACGAATCCTGAGGCTGACGCTTCTGGTTCTCTGGCAAAACTGGCACTGCCACTGCCGGTCATATTTTGTTGAAATTGAAACTGACTGAATCCCGTTGAATAACATCCGCGAATGTTCTGGCTTCTGACAGCCCGACATGACGTGCCTATGAGGAAGTGCGACTGCAATGAATAGTGTTTTGAAGATCTCGAATCTCCATGTTTCCGTTGGTGAGACGCCGATTCTGAAAGGTGTCGACATGGAGATCCGTCAGGGCGAAATCCATGCCTTGATGGGACCAAATGGTTCTGGCAAGAGCACACTGGCCTACGCCTTGGCCGGTCACCCGAATTACAACGTAACCGATGGCAGTATCGAAATCGATGGCGTCAACGTCACTGAGATGGAAGCCGACGAACGAGCTCGCCTGGGGATGTTTCTGGCCTTTCAGTATCCGGTAGTAATCCCCGGGGTCAAGGTTGCCGACTTCCTCCGACATGCCGTGTCGAATGTTCGAAACCCCGATCGCAAAGAAGGCGAAGGCCTCATCGGTATGCGTGAATTTCGCAAAGAGATTCGTGATCGCATGACTGAACTTGGCATGGATCACGAGTTCGCTCGCCGCTACCTGAACGATGGTTTTTCCGGCGGCGAAAAGAAACGCATGGAGATCCTGCAACTGGCAATGCTTCAGCCGCGATTCGCGATTCTGGACGAAACCGACAGCGGTCTCGACAGCGATGCGGTGCGAGTCGTCAGTGAAGGCCTGGCGAAACTTTCCGGGCCGAACATGGGCGTGCTGATTATTACGCACCACGAACGTTTGCTGGAATTCAATGTGCCGCAGTTCACTCATGTGATGCTCGGTGGTCGAATCGTCGAAACTGGTGATGCTGCTCTGGCACATGACCTTCATGCAAATGGTTATGCGACGGTCAGAGCTCGCCATCCGGAAGCTGATGCGGACAACGCGAAAGTCGCAGCAGCGGCTGCTGTGTAGTTTGATTTCGTAGGACGGGTCTCCAGACCCGTCCAAACGTCCTCTGTGTGTCGGGACGGGTCTGGAGACCCGTCCTACTTAGCACCAAATATTAAAGTGATATCAACATGTCCACAGATACACCGACCAAACCAGAAACCGCGAAATCCGACGTTGAATTCGGTTCGTACAAATATGGCTTCCACGATTCAATGGACAACTATGCATTCAAGAGCCGCAAGGGTCTGGATGCTGAAATTGTACGTCAGATCTCGGAGCTGAAAGGCGAACCCGAATGGATGACCAACTTCCGCCTGGAGTCGCTCGCCATCTTTGAATCTCGCCCCATGCCGAATTGGGGCGGCGACATGTCCGACCTGAATTTTCAGGACATCTTCTATTATATGAAGGCTGCCAATGAGCAGGAAACTTCATGGGACGACGTTCCGGAAGACATTCGCCGCACATACGATCGCCTTGGCATTCCTGAAGCGGAAAAGAAATATCTTTCCGGCGTGAAGGCTCAGTACGATTCAGAAGTTGTTTACGGTAGTCTGCAGGAAGACCTGTCAAAGCAGGGCGTGATCTTCACGGATACGGATTCCGCGCTGCGAGATCATCCGGAACTGTTTCGCGAGTACTTTGCCACAATCATCCCACCCGGCGACAACAAGTTTGCTGCGTTAAATTCGGCCGTTTGGTCTGGTGGATCTTTTATCTACGTACCGAAAGGTGTGAAGATTGAATTCCCGCTGCAGGCCTACTTCCGAATCAACAGCCAGAACATGGGACAGTTCGAACGCACGCTGATCATCGTTGATGAAGGTGCATCGATCCATTATGTCGAAGGGTGTACAGCTCCGACCTACAGTAGCAACAGTCTGCACTCGGCGGTTGTCGAAATCGTCGTCAAACGCGGCGCGCGATGTCGATATACGACGATCCAGAACTGGTCCGGCAACGTCTATAACCTTGTGACGAAGCGAGCCATGGCGTATGGCGATTCACTGATGGAGTGGATCGACGGAAACCTTGGCTCGAAGCTGACGATGAAGTATCCGGCGATCTGGTTGATGGAACCTGGTGCTCGTGGCGAAACTCTGTCGATCGCCTTCGCAAGCAATGGACAGCATCAGGACGCTGGTGCCAAGATGGTTCATTGTGCTCCAAACACATCCAGCCGCATCATCAGTAAGAGCATTTCCAAGAATGGCGGTCGCTCAAGTTACCGTGGCCTGGTGAAGATCCACAAAGGCGCGGAAAACTGTCGTTCCAACGTAGTCTGCGACGCCTTGATTCTGGACCCGGAAAGCCGAAGTGATACTTATCCTTACATCGAAGTCGAAGAAGAGAACGTCGCTATTGAACACGAAGCCAG
>JAYVNW010000551.1:0-2258 GCA_043758225.1 Candidatus Kuenenia sp.
GGGCAAACCAACTGAAGCGAGTGACGTGTATCAGTCAATTCTTGACTCATCCGGGGATGTCGATGCTTATCTTGGCCTGATGCGAGTTGCGATTGCGGATCAGAATCCAATAGCGATGATTGCGACGGTAAATCGAGCAGCAGGTTCTCGCATCCGCGCAGAAGAACTTATTCCGCTTGTTGTCAGCATTTCGACCAGCGACGAATTCGCGAAGAAAATCGTCAATACCTGTCAGACAATGTACGACGAGAAACCAGGCGATCTGCATCCCATGGTGCCATACTTCTGTGCATTGATTGCAGAAGCGATAAAGCAACCGAAGGAAGAATCCGCGTTGCTCAAAGCATCGCTGGAGCTGAATCCGGATCGAATCCTGCTGGTGCAAGTCCTCGAAAAATACGGCCTCAGCCAATTGACTCTGGGAGAGTATGCGATGGCGGCCAAGATTCTCGAACAGTTGTTGTCCGTTCCCGGACTGGATCCTGGAGTCCGCATCAACACTCTGTTTCGCATTTCCGTAGCCTATGCCTCGATCGAAGATATCAACGCAGCTCGACAGGCACTCAAGGAAGCATTGGGCATATTGCCGAATGAACCACAACTGCTTGGTCGCCTCGCAATGATCGAAGCCACGGATGGAAAGCTGGATCTGGCGGAAAAGCTTTTGGAGAAGTCGCTTCAGTTTTTACCCGCAGATTCGGAGTTGCTGGCTGAAACACACATTCGACTGGCCAGCATACACGCTCAACAGGACAAATGGGAACAGGCGATTCAGCAGTATGGGCTGGCGAGTGAAAGTCCAAACGTTACTCCTGAAACTTTGCGTTTGATCCGCATGGGGTTGTCCAACGCCTATGTTCAAAGCGGGGATATGAGCAAAGGCGAAAAGATTCTTGAGGAGATCTATGCAGAAGATCCGACTGAGGCCGGCATCAACAATGACCTCGGATATCTTTATGCCGACCAGGGCAAAGAGCTTGAAAAAGCAGAAAAGATGATTCGAATCGCAGTTGAGTCGCAACCCGACAATCCTGCATATCTTGATAGTCTTGGTTGGGTCTTGTTTAAGCAGGGCAGGAAAGCAGAAGCGTTGGAGCCTTTGAAGAAAGCGAATAGCGATCCGGACTATCAGGATTCAACACTCCTCGAACATCAAGGTGATGTTCATCAGGCTCTTGACCAATCGAAAGAGGCCAATGATCTGTGGTCGAGGTCACTAAAGGTTGAACAGGAAACCAGGAAGCCTGACAGCAAAATTATTGAGCGGTTAAAGGCAAAACTTGGTCCCGCTGCTGTGGAGAAATCCAAGTAAGTCGAACGTGAATTGTGCCGCCAATCGAATGACTCAATTACAGTCCGGATGAAGTTATTCTGGCGGCAGTTAACGAAAGACCGATTGGAAGCACATCACTATGGCTCGGAAGACCACGATCCGAAATGACCAAACAGATCCGGATGAGCAGCCAGCTGCAGCGTTTGGAGCTGGCGGCGGCGGATCCAGTCGTCGAGGAAAGGGTGGAAACGTTAACTCAGACGATCCCGGTGATCCGGAAGATCCCGAACAACAGCGATTCGATGATGAGCTGCGGCCGTCGCGTCTTGAGGACGTCGTCGGCCAGAAATCTGTCGTTGAGCGACTTCGGATTCTGCTGGAAGCGACAAAGAGACGTAAGGAGCCGCTCGGACACCTGCTCCTGGATGGTCCACCGGGCCTCGGTAAGACGACCCTTGCGACCGTAGTTCCACGGGAATTGGGAACGGAAATGCAAATCACCGCTGGCCCGTCGCTGAGCGCTCCGAAGGATTTGTTGCCGTATCTGACGAATGCCTCGTATGGCAGCGTGCTGTTCATTGATGAAATCCATCGCATGCCGCCTGCTGTTGAAGAATTCATCTATCCCGCGATGGAAGATTTTCGAGTCGACATCACACTGGGCGATGGACTCAATGCTCGCACGATCAATATGAAACTGCAGCCATTCACTGTGATTGGTGCGACGACTCGCAGCGGCATGCTGACGGCACCATTACGGGACCGGTTCGTCAACCGGGAACACCTGGACTTCTACACAGACGAAGAACTTTCCATCATAGTCACTAGAAATGCCGGCAAGTTGCGAACTCATATCGCTCCCGAAGCAGCTCAGGAAATCTCAATTCGATCTCGCGGCACGCCGAGAAAAGCCAACAATTGGCTGCGATGGACACGCGACTTTGCAGACGTCCGAGCCAACGGCAAGATCACACTGGAAGTTGCT
>JAYVNW010000552.1:0-2450 GCA_043758225.1 Candidatus Kuenenia sp.
GTACTGGATCTGTCCGAGGGCGGAGCATTTATTTCCCGGTGCGAACCGTTCAGGGAAGGGACGGAACCCCTTGCCGTTGAAATCGTATTTTCCGACAAACAAACAGTGGAGACAATCGCCAGTTTCTTACGGCAGGACGATGAACACGTGGCCATACGATTCTCGCCTTTAATCCCAATGTCGATCATCTTCGCCGAACAGCGTCGGCTTCTGAGGCTGTATCCTCCGGCCGAGTGAAGTTCCGGCACGAGTTTGAATGCCTGCCGGCCAACTCAGTTTAGTTTACAGAGCGTTTCCAGGTGCCGGGGGCGACTTTCATGCTGATTGTTCCTGCGTCAAAACCGGGCGGCGGGTCGTTCAGATACATGCTGCCATAATTCAGAGTCAGCGATGTCGCATTGACGTAGATATCATTGGCGGCCATAACCACGCCGGTAACACTGGATGTCGCGGAGAACTTCAAATCGTTTTTCGAATAGACGATGCCGGTAATTCTTGACGGATACGATTCTGTCGCCGTTGTGTTGGACACGCCACCAGTGTACGGATAGGGCGTGCCCGCCGGATTCAGATTGATCCCCAGACTCGACTCACTCAAGCCGGTGGAACTCATTTTGATGTTCAATGTGTTGTTCGTCAGTAGAGCAGGATAGTTGTAAACAGCCGCCTCCCAGCACACGGAATCCTGAATGGCCGAGTTGCCGCCGGGGTTGAGAAAAATCAGCGTTCCGACGATGCGTGATCGCCCAATAACAACGTCATTTCCTGCACAATTAATGACATAAATGCCTTTTGCATTTGTGCTTCCAAACGGGTTGACGGCGGGACTGAGCAACTGTCGATCGATGACGCGGATGTTCGATGAATAGGTGGTGTCGATCAGGCTGACCTTATCCATATAGTAATCACCTGAATTGCTGACATTGAGACTGACCGTGGCTTTGATGAGCGTGCCGGACCAGGTTGGAGTGATCTCCTTCTGAGGGAACAACCAATTGTCATCCACTGGTGCGTTTGACGCTCGAGTCACACTGGATGTTGCGTACGACTGCGTGCCGCCACCGGTGCTGGTCAGTGTCAACACGGCTGAGGCAGTCCCCGCTGTTTTCAGAAAAACGGGCATTGAAAGGCTGTATTTGTTACCACTTTTCAGGATACCGGTCGGCAAGTCTTGAGCCCCGCCGTCGCTGTTGCTGGTGCGGCTTTTTACGAGCATGGAAAAGCTGCCGTCTAGATTTTGGGCAGTGCTTTGAAGTAGTGTGCAGTTTGTTTTTGCATACCAGGCGGAGGTTCCGGCTTCAAAATTTGGATTGCTGATAAACTCGATCTGACTCCACGTCGGCAGCGCCGTGTACGGAATAGCGGTTCCATTGGTCGTGTAATAATCCAGTACGGTTTGGGAATTCGGCATTATGCGTTTGGAGTTTGTCTGCACCACGGCTTTCATGTAGCCCCCGCCTCCGATTGATCCATATGCCGCGACATCGGCATTCACAATCGCGCTGCCCGACAAGACGTAGTTGCCGTTGGCACCGACCACCTGATCGCTGGTGACCGTCGAGGAGTGGACTGTTGAGTTGTTACCGCTGATCATTGAGAGTTCCAGGCATGACCCGACCTGTGGTCCGATTTCCAGGCGGACGGAAGTGCGGAAGACCGCCGTGCCTTTCATTCCGGTTCCTGTGAGCACGACCGGATGATTGTCGCCTCGCGTGACATCATTATCGATGGGATCGACTGCCGACAGCGTAAACGCTCCGGCACCGATGGGCTGATTTGTAAGCCAGTTTCCATTGCCGAAATTTTTCCGCCAGAAGGGATCGTTGCGAACCCTCAGCATACCGATTTCGAGGGCGGCGCGGGCGTGGTTTCGCGCTTCGCTGAAGTCAGTGCTGCTGGCGACACTTCGGCCCTGCAGACGCATAATCTGAAGTGAAGAAAGGCTGATGGTGGCCACGATCAAACAGGAAAACAGCACCAGCATATAAATCGTGCCGCGGCGATTAATCCTTCCTGGCAGTGAAGCTTTCATCTTTATCATTGCGGACACTCAGCACTCGTAGGATTAAGGATAAATAAAGACCGTCAGGGCCGCCGTGGCTGAACCGCCTCGTCCGTCGTAAACGGTCAGCGTACACGAATAGTTGCCCACGGCTGCATATCTGTGGGAAACGACTTTTCCCTCGCCGGTGGTTCCATCACCGAATTGCCAGACGTACGAAAGGGAATCGCCGTCCGGGTCAGTGGATGTTGATGCGTCAAATGTGACGGAGTAGCCAACGGGCAAACTGAGGTTTGGCGACGTCGCGACTCCGACTGGGGCGCGGTTGCCAGTAGCATCGGTTGGCTTGGGAATCGTATCGACCCACGCGATGCTGCGATAACCAACAAGGGACGTCATGGGCTTTCCGCTTTTCGTCACGGTGACAGTAACCTGCTTGAGCCCCGTA
>JAYVNW010000553.1:0-5071 GCA_043758225.1 Candidatus Kuenenia sp.
CACTCACAAAAATCGTTGCGGCATAGCGGAACATATTCGCCCTTCCAAAGCGGAAGGAGGCAATGTAGCCACTGCAATGATCCAATGTCAGTGATCGGACAATGGAGTCCCTGTAGGATCAGAATTTGACATGTTCTTCTTGTGAACATAAAAAAAGCGGTCGCACAATTGCGACCGCTTATCTTTGTCAAAAGGGCAGCTCTTGATTATCTTGACTGCAGTTGTTCGATATCCAGCAGATTACAGATATTATCGACCAACGCATCAACCTCAAACGGCTTTTGAAGGAATTGATTCGCACCAGCCGATTTGAGTTCCTGTATCTTGTCCTGCTCAACCATACCGCTGATGCAGATAATCCGAACATCATCCAGCGCTGAATCGCTGCGAACGCGCTGGCAGACTTCTTTACCGTTGATGTCCGGAAGCATGACGTCCAGCACAATAATGTCTGGATGATATTCCTTAACCATCATGCCTGCGTCGAAGCCGTTATTGGCGACCCGAACTTCGAAGCGACCGTCGGCCTGCAGGGCATCTGTGATCAATTCGACAAGTTCATGATCATCGTCAACGATCAATGCCTTACGTTTTCCACTCTCAAGTGCATCGGTCGGGATGCCGTTTTCTTTCATGAACTTGTACAGGACGTCGCGCGGAATCCGGCGAAAGCGAGAGCCGGGAACCCGGAATCCTTTAAGTTGGCCGGAATCAAAGCAGCGAATAATCGTCTGCTGACTTACCTTGCAGATTTTGGCCGCTTCGCCTGTTGTAAACACTGTTTTCATGAGCACAATCCGTTTGTTGGAAAAGCGATGAGCTGCAACTGAGCAGCATTCCACCGTCCGACAGACTTGCCGGACGCCATCCCTGACGCTTCAGCGCCGAACACTGACAACTTGTTCGTGAACTCGAAACTACAATCGCTCGCCTCCAAGTGTGCAAGCGAAGTTGAGAGAACCAGAAATCGACTGTTCAGAGCTAACGCCGTAACGTTCGAATTCGTTTCGCGTTACAAGAGCTTCCCTGTTAGTGCCAACCCTCAACTCCACCGATTGTATCCAATTACCAAAGACGGTCAACGGTAGTTTTATTGCGCAGACTGCCTGCTTTTACGCAAATTCGGCGTCTTTATGGATAATCGGGAGGTTTCGGGTGTTTAAGCCGCAATGATTTACCGGGATTTTTCTCTCCGATTCTCCAAAACTGCGTTCTTTTCAGTCCTTCCTATTCTACGTTGCTGCGCAACGTGATTAGTCCGACCTGTCCCAAGTCCGAATCCTTTTGCAGGGCGACATCTATGGTCGCCGCGTTTGTCGCTTTTGTAGAGAAACGCAAATCGCAGGATTAAAAAGAAGTACGCAGAGAGAGTAGAGAATTGTGGTCAGCGTGTTCGTTGTCTCTGCTAACTCTGCGTCCTCCTGTTTAAAATATTCAGATACCGCTGAATTCGGGGTACACGTACCTTGGATAAGAGATATCCATTGAATTTGAACCACTTAGGACACAGAGTTCACAGAGAATTGATCGAAGTCGTTGTAAGTCACCGTTTCTGTACGTTACTTCGTGACCGCAGTGATCTCCGTGGTGAAAAATCAACCTGAAACGCATGCATCGGTCAGTTTATGTCCACTCGATGAAAAATCGAACTCTGCTATCTCCGCTCCAGAAAGGAAGTCTCGTCGTGACTGCATCACTTTCCATTTTGACAGATTCCAAAGAATCAACCGAAGCTTCCGTTTATGATCGCTACTCGGCAGCATCACGACAAGTTGAACCGGCGTTGTGTTGTCCCGTAAGCTATGCGGGCCAGTACCTGAAAGCCGTGCCGCAGGAAATTATTGAAAAGGACTATGGCTGCGGAGACCCCAGCGCGTGGGTCAACGAAGGAGACATCGTGCTTGATCTGGGCTCAGGCGCTGGCAAGCTCTGCTACATCATGTCCCAGGTCGTCGGACCAAACGGGAAAATCATCGGCGTCGATTGCAATACCCAGATGTTGGCGCTGTCAAGAAAGTACCGCAGCGAAGTCGCTCAGACGATCGGCTACAGTAATGTCGAGTTTCGTTACGGCATGATTCAGGATCTGCAACTTGACCTCGATCGCCTTAATGAGCACCTTGCGGAGAAGCCGGTCCAAAGTTCCATCGACTGGATCGCCGGACGTCAGATCGAAGAGCGACTGCGACACGAACAGCCGCTGATTGCCAACGACTCGATCGACTGCGTAGTTTCGAACTGTGTACTGAATCTGGTGCGTCAGCAGGATCGCCGTCAGTTGTTCGCAGAAATCTTTCGAGTGCTGAAACGCGGCGGCCGGGCGGTCATCAGTGATATCGTGAGCGATGAAACGGTTCCTGATCACATGCAGCAGGATGGATATCTGTGGTCCGGCTGCTTGTCGGGTGCATTTCGCGAAGACCTGTTCCTTGAGGCGTTTGCCGAAGCCGGATTTCACGGTATCACGATCGGCAAACGACAGTCAGAACCATGGCAGACAATCGAAGGCATTGAATTCCGATCCATGACTGTGATCGCATGGAAAGGTAAGGATGGTCCGTGCCTGGATCGCAATCAAGCCGTTGTTTACAAGGGGCCATTTCGCCGCGTAGAAGACGATGACGGACACATGTTCGTTCGTGGCCAGCGGATGGCTGTGTGTGAAAAACTGACTCGCTTGATTCAACAATCGCCTTACAACGGGATGTTCGAGATCATTGAACCGCTTGACGAGATTCCTTTGGATGCCGCGTCGCCCTACGACTGCCGCCGTCTAAAAATCCGCGATCCCAAAGAAACCAAAGGGTTAGGATTCAACGCTACGATCACAGATACCAGTGTCTGCTGCGACAGTGATGAACCGTGCTGCTGAGTGTTTAACAGATTCATTGACGCCAATTCTTCAATTCGGAGCTAACGTGCCTGTGCTATCACTTCTTCGACAGGGAAATCCGCTCGCCAGCGCAGGACGTCAGCGTGAACTGCTGGAAAGCGATGCGAGGATTCCGACTTTCCAATCGGCCATGGTGAATCATGGAATTTCCTCACTGCAAAGCGGGCATTTGACATCGCTCCAGATCAACGTGGGAAAGCTGTGCAATCAGACATGTCGGCACTGCCATGTCGATGCAGGTCCGGATCGTCGTGAACTGATGACGAAGGACAATTTTCTGCATTGCCTGCGACTGCTGGCAGAATCAAATATCCAGACTGTCGATATTACCGGCGGTGCCCCGGAGATGAATCCACTGTTTGAGTGGTTCGTCAACGAAGTACGTCAGCTTAGCCGCCATGTGATCGATCGCTGCAACCTGACAATACTGACAGCAGCTGGATTCACACACCTGCCACAGTTTCTGGCCGACCATCAGGTTGAGGTCATTGCTTCGCTACCATGTTATCTGGAAGAGAATTGCGACGCCCAGCGCGGTGACGGCGCCTTTCAGAAATCAATCTCAGCACTTCGAGTGTTGAATGATCTCGGCTACGGCCGGGACAACTCGGGGTTGAAGCTTTCGCTCGTCTACAATCCCGTCGGCCCGTCACTGCCGCCGAATCAGCAAAAGCTGGAACAAAGCTATCGCGATCAGTTGCGGCAGCGATTCGGCATTGAGTTCAATCATTTGTACACAATCACCAACATGCCGATCAGCCGATTTCTGGACGATCTGCTGCTGTCGAAGCGGTACGACGAATATATGACGCTATTGGTGAATTCGTTTAATTGCGACTCTGTAAGCAACTTAATGTGCCGATCAACGATCTCTATCGACTGGCAGGGGAATCTCTACGATTGCGACTTCAATCAGATGCTCGAACTGCCCTTGCAGGAATCCCTTCCGCGTCACATCCGCGATGTTCAGATTTCGGACCTGGAAAACCGCTCGATCGCTGTCGGACGACACTGCTACGGCTGCACCGCCGGCGCAGGTTCGAGTTGCACAGGATCACTGGTCAGCAATTAACCCCTCTCTCGCGAAGAAATTTACCGCCAATTGAACACACGAAACACGCCTTCACGCTGTTTTATGCGTTCCGGAAGTGCGAGCAGTCGATCTCGGAAGAATGCAAGGATCAAGCCAAATCCGAAAATTGTTCCTCCGCCGATTGTGATCGCCAATGCCACAGCGTTAAGCCGGCTCCAGGGGATAAACAGCAGCAACGTCACGAAGTAAAGCGCCGTCATCGCGCTGCCGACCATTGTTGTGGATTTGAGCTGAAACAGAATCCCCGTCGCCAGCAAAGCAACACTGACAAACAGAAATCCAAACTCATTCAACGGATAAAACACATTGTTTCCGCGATCAATCCATGTCGCGATTGCCAACGGCACGCTCGCCAGAATAGAGCCAAACAGCAGACTCACGCTGACAAGATCAGATTGCTGATCCTGCTCTTTGTACCAGCCATAATGACCAACACCCAACAGCAAAAGTCCCGCAAGAACAGCGAACAGTTCCAGTTGCTGCCATGGGTTGAGTTCGATCAGTTTATGAATCGCCAGCAATAGTACGACGGCCTGTCCAATAGTCGTGACAATATACCAGCGACGACCGGTTGGATGCTGAGTCACCAGGATGGCCAACATGCTGATTCCCAGCATCACCAGGCAGTAGCCCGCGAACATCCAGTCAATTCCAGCGTCAACGCTCGCTGAAGACATCTCTTCGCTGGCGATGCGGCTGAGACCATAGAATACCGATGAAATGAATGCCAGACTCAAGACAGCATTCGCGGATTGAAACAATGCTTCCGCCAGTGGAGCGGCTGCCGTTTGTTCCAGCAATGACATCCGATACACGACCAGCATTCCCAAACCGATGACGGCGAACACTAAGATGTATGCCTGAGTGCCCAATGCAAAATATGCCAACACCTGCCAAAACGCGGCGCTGGCCATAAAGCTGGAGAGATAAACGCACCAGCTCTGACGTCGAAAATATGTTGCCAATCCGTAGAACACTGCAGCTTCGGCAAAGAACAATGCCAGCGACAGATGCAGGGTACGAACATCCGGCCCGCTTCCAAACGCTTCGAAGGCCGATGCCAGCGATGAGACCAGCATCACACC
>JAYVNW010000554.1:0-8070 GCA_043758225.1 Candidatus Kuenenia sp.
CGCCAATCACCGCCAATGCGACACCTGCGCCGTGAAACAAGACCGAAGCTGCGATCAGCAGTGACAGCGAGACAGTAATTCGCCAAATCGTCGCCAGAACGCCAAAGGTTATGAGAACGATACGTTCCTGCCCGATAGTTGTTGGCGCAGAAGGGGATTCACCAAATATCAGTCGCCGTGCGATGTCCTGTACGGTCTGAGTCGATTGTGTCATCAGATTCGGAATCTGCAGCAGGTCGGACAGAATGTAATAGCCATCAAATTTCATCAGCGGATTCAGATTGAAGACCAGCGTGGAAACGCTCGCCATAACGATCACGTTCTGCAGTATGTGGCGAATCGACGTGGAATCACTGCGAGACCAGACCAACATGGCGACAGATGCAATCAGTAACTCAATGTAGATGCCTGCCGCTGCCGTGTGAATTCGGTGCCAGCGTGAACGAAATGACCATGACGACGAAGCATCGACATAGGCCAGAGGCGTAAACATCGCCAGCACAACCCCCGTCTCGCGAATATTGCCGCCATAACGCAGACAGACAAGTCCGTGAGCTGTTTCATGGACCCACTTCAATCCGATCCATGCCGCCAGCAGCCAGACCCAGTTTTCCTGTGCGATCACATTCGCCGAATCTGCCCAGAAGCTGGACCAGTCATTCGACAGCACGATCATCGCTGCGACGACGAGAAGAGACCACAATACAAAAGCCGGTGCGCAGAAGATCCATCCGAAAACAGGCTGTAAAGCTTTCAAAAATCCTTCCGGGCGAGCGAGTGGAATTTTTAGCCACAGTGGATTGAGTTTTTTCCACCAGCGATCTGTAGAACCTGATGATCGAACGGTGGATGTGGCACCGGAAGCTGCCGTGTCCGCATCTGAAAACGATGCCAGTCCATTGTCGAGCAACCAGGAATAGACTGTCATCGCCTGAAACTGGTTCAGCGACCCGGACCCCAGTTTTTGCGACGTCACTGCCAGGGCCTGCGCAAAGCTTGTGCGGCCGTTCAGCAGTGAAACGAAAACGTATTCCGGATATCCAATGCGATAAAAGTCCGACGTTGTCGCAACTTCAATATGGTAAAACGTTTCGTCGCCGTAGCGTTGAGGAATGAAGAGCAAGTCGTCGCGCAATTTAATGCGAGTGCGAGTCAGTTCAACGGTTGAGATGTCGGGCAGTCCCTGCATGTTACCACCCTAGCCAGCCCAGCACGTAGGCAACAGGCTTGTGGAAGAGATTCCAGCCAAGCAATCGTCGGCCCGTGCTGACGTCGGATGAACCACGCATGCCGGGTCGCAGCACGCCGGATGAATTTACGATATCCGCTTCCGCGACAAACACGTTGACTCCGTCGCGAAGTTCAGCGCGAGGATGAATGCAACGAATTGTGGCTTCGATCGAATCTTCAGGCACTGCGTCCAGTTGAGCGCGAACGGTCATGCCGTTCTTAACATGTCGCACGTCGGCTTCAGGGATGCAGATTTCGATGACCATCGCGTCTAGTGGAGCGATTTCAAAAAGTGTCTGACCCATTTCCAGAGGAACGCCTTCGGCTTCGCGATGATCGCCACTCACGACGACACCATCTGCCGGGCTGCGAACTTCCAGACTGGAATCACGATGAGCCAGAAGTTCCGATCGCTGCTGCAAGCGTTCGATCTCATGCAACGCGATTGCTGCATCACCGAATTCCCGGCTACTCATGTGGGTATTGCGTTCCTTGGTAGCTTTGTGCAGATTGGCTTGAACTTCAGCAAGTTCCCAGCGAATCTCGCGACCGTCCAGAATGGCCAGTAACTGATCTTTTTGCACAATATCGCCCGGTTCAACCAGACATTTCAACAGCGGCCCGTCAAAGGGTGCAGCTACAAAACGACGTTCCACCGGCTGCAATTCGCAGGTGCCATTCACGGTGTAATCGATAGGCAGTAATAAAACGACGGCAATCGCTCCGCAGACCCAACCGACAAGTTCCAGACGTGATCGCGTGAGCAATGCGCGAACAGACTTTGTCCATTTCAGCCAGCGACTGTCGGCCAGCTTTTGCAGAATCTCAAGACAGCTACCAAGTGAATCACTGGCAGCTCGCAGAAATCGTTCGGCACGGGCTGCATGTTCTGTCGAAGTCGTATCGTGAAATGTCAACAAAATCGCGCCAGTGCCAGTGCCGGTTTCCGTCTGAAGCGGTACTGAAACGATAGTACAGTCGTTCCATGATTCCGAAAGCTGCTGGTGCGACAAGAGCGCATGGCGATTGTCCGGATCTCGAACGGGCCATGTGCCTCCTGCAGAGCGCAGCTGTGTTTCCTGCAGTACTGATTCAATAAGTCGTGTTTCCTCTGAGAACTCGTCGATGGTGCCGCCACCGGCGATCGCCGTCAGATTGACATCTTTCGATCCGCTGCGACAAAGTCCCACATAGACGGCGTCGGCCTGAAGCAAAGACTGCAGTGAATCTGCCAGTCGCTGGCAGGCGGCGTCAGAATTCGCCGCAGCCTGGACGTGAGCAACCAGTTCGATCAGAGTCGCTACCGTTTTTGCTTCATCGGCTGCAGTATTGCAATGCCGTTGCAACGCCCATTCATTCATCAGGCCGCCCAGCATCAGCAAAGAAGCCCACGCTTCAGACGAAATACTGATTTCGTGCGAATTCGATTCCAGGAGCGCGAGCAGACACTGGCCGCTGAAAGCAGGGACGGGAAGTGCGACGAGTCGAAATTTTCCGTTGGATTCGCCCGTCATTCTCAGGATACAGGGGACACCGGACTGAGTAGCACGTCGAGCCATCTCATTCATTGCGTAGCGCAGTGATTCTGCAATGCCAACGGTTGGGCAAAGCAAACCTTCAATTCGATCTGTCTGACCAATCTGTCCGCTGGATGGATAGTACCATGCCACAAGGGCCGCATTGACATTTCTGCGCAGATAGGCGGCAGCGGCCGTTTGCAGAGTTTTTACATCCTGTGCAGACGTCAGCGATTTGCGTGCCGACAACATCGCATCAACTGCAACGCCAGAAACAGAAGTGGCCATTGTATTGAAGTCGTCGTCGGCAGATTCTAAAGACGCGAATGCATAAGGCCCGGAAAGGACAGAAGTCGCAGTCGGTGATGAATCGGGTTGATCATTAACGTGAAGCGGTTTCATGATTCCGATCAGCTACGGGGGACGCAATGTCATCAGATGAAGTTGCTGGAATGGCCGGTGTTGTCAATGTCTCGAGCCGAAGCAATGCGCGTTCGCCGCTCTGGTACTCACCATTCGGATTTGCTAGACGAACTTTGACTCGGACCGACGAGTTTGACGAATCGGTTGTTCGCGATACGAACTCGACCGTGCCCTGAGCCGTCACGTCGGCATAACCCAATTGCAGTGTTACAGTCTGGTCCTGATAAAATGCGTTGCGATGGTGCAGCGGTACGGAAAAGACGACTAGCAATGGATCGAGCTGCACGACTCGAGCGACGACAGGGTCGGACGGTGAAACAAATTCGCCCCCGTCTTTTGTCACTTCACTGACAATGCCGGCGATCGGCGAACGGATGCTGCGTTGTTCCAGTTGAGCTTCGATTCGGCGAAATTCCAGTTGTTTGATTTCCAGATCTTCACGAACTGACAAATGACGAGCTTTGGCAATGGTGAGTTCCGTTACGACTCGATCAAGTTCCTGCTGGCTGGCATGATCGCGTTGGCGAAGTTGCTGCAGTTTGGTGAGTTCAGTCTGACGCAGAGCAACGTCGGCTGCCGCTGACTGCAGCGTGCCTTCGACATTCATGCTGCTGCGGGCAACTTCCAAGGACGCTTTCAGAACCTCGTCTGACATGACTGCAACCACATCGCCGGACCTGATGACATCGCCTTCTTTGACTTTGACGCCAGAGAGAGTACCCATTTCTGCGGCCGCGATCGCAATATCACAATACGGTTCGGTAAACGCTTCAATGCCACTGGCGTCAGATGACTGTCTGTTGGCCTGGACACTTGTTTTTACTGAGCGGGAGGAGACTGACAATCGTGCAGCTGTCGATTGTGATTCAGCCTCGCTATTTTTTGCGTAGCGGTCCTGCACACCGTCAGACGATTGAGACTCCGCCTGCACCTTTGTTGAAGGTGATTCCACTGGTCGAGGATTTTCGCTGCCCGATTGTGACGAGCAGGCTTTCCATGCAACCAACCCTCCAAGCGTGATGGCACTGAGAATTAGCGTACGCGTAAAGATACTTGAAACCATGTGACACCGTTGTTCTCTGATTTGGCCAAAAAGCCAAATCAAAACGTTTTGCTGAATCGTTGAAGGAGATTGGGCGCTGCGAAAATGCAACACACCCAACATGACACTAGTTCAAGAATTGAGCGATGCGGTGTCCGAAATCTCTAAACGAGACATTGCGGGTGTTCTGAACAAATCAGCTGCATTGACGGTAGCGAATATACGAACGGCGCAATACGGGAAGACGAGCAGAGAAGCAGGGTGGGTCACCCAGCTGGACAATGGCTTTCACTTGCTACACGGTGACAATTTACTACATGTGCCCTGATATTCTCGACAGGTTCTCTGAATTCAGGTCAATAATGGAGCGCACCGCAGATGAATGGTAACCCATATGAAATGCCGGGTTCTTATTCTGGTGTGACTTGATAGCTTCCCTGCGATTCCATGAACCAAATGTGAATTGCATTCTGGCAGCAACAGAGAGCATCGTATGCTAGCGGCAATTGAAGTTCTGGCCGTGATCAGCGGAGCGATTTTTGGTGTTCTGCTGGCGCGACGGAAACAGATGGATTTTGTGGGTGTCTTTGCTGTCGCATGCATTACAGCGTTCGGTGGGGGGACGGTGCGAGATATTTTGCTGGATCGCCATCCGTTGTTCTGGATCTCGCATTCAAATTACCCTGTGATCGTCTTTGCCGTTGCGGGCTTGGCGTCGATGATACCCCGTATCCCGGCGTGGCTCGAACGATTACTCGACGTTCCGGATGGGTTTGGACTCGCGTTGTTCAGCGTTCTGGGCACCGAATATGCGCTGCAGGCAAACGTCGCGCCTTTTGTTGCCGTTCTATTCGGTGTGATAATGGGGACATTCGGGGGTGTCATGGGCGACATCGTCTGCAACGAAGTCCCGCGTCTCTTTCGTCCATCGACTCCACTATATGCTACGTGTGCCTTTATCGGCTGTTGGAATCTGATTGGTACTACCGCAGTATCCGTACCGTCCGATACATCTCGCTGGGTGAGTGCAACTTTGATTGTCGTACTCAGGCTGATCGCTCTTCGATTCAGCATCTGGCTGAAGGCAATCGGATCCGGCTGAGAAAATCGACGCATGTGCTTCGACGTCGCTGCCAGTCCAAAGCGCCGTGGGCTTATACATTTCCTGAACGGTGCCACCGAGTTAAAGTTTGGGCGATCTGCCAGCACAACATCTCCGCCAATATGGACGCCACTCATTCCCGGCGCTCTGTGAAACGAGCGCCACGTGATATTGACTCATATTCTGATTTTGCTGCTCACGAATTTCGCTGCCGCTTGACGTTCGTCGGTCGCTCTGCCAACCTTCAAGGCTTGACAGTTGTTTTATGGGCCAGGCGGCGGTGTCGCCACAGGAGATTTTTGAGCATGTTTAAGGTGAGGGCAATTCTGGCCATGGCGTTTTTGTTTTCCGGCTCCAGCGTCTCGGCGCAGTTGAAGGATGGAGAGACCATCGTTTTTCTGGGCGACTCCATCACGCAGCAGGGGGTGGGTGAAAATGGTTTTGTGACGTTGTTCCGCCAGACGATTGAAAAAGCTCGTCCGGATTCAGGCATCAAGGTCATCGGAGCAGGCATTGGCGGAAACAAGGTCCCAAACCTGGAAGCTCGACTTGATAAAGACGTGCTGGCTCACAAACCAAATGTTGTCGTGATTTACATCGGCATTAATGACGTCTGGCATTCGACTCGCGGACAAGGCACTGAAATCAGTGCCTATGAAATCGGTCTGCGAAGTTTGATCAAACGCTGCAATGATGCTGGAGCTCGCGTCGTTTTAGCCACGCCAAGCGTGATTGACGAAAAAACGGATGGATCAAACCCGCTCGACAAAATGCTGGACGAATATTCTGCTGTCAGTCGCAAGGTGGCGATGGAAACCAGTGCGACTCTGCTGGATCTGCGAGCTGCTTTCACGGCAAATTTAAAGGAGTACAACACAGCCAACGAGCCAAACGGTATACTGACGGGCGACGGAGTCCATTTGAATGATGCGGGTAATCGTTTTGTTGCTGTCCGCATGCTGGAAGCCGTCGGTGAAGTTGCCGCTCGAAAACCATTGCTGCGACATGTTGTCATGTTCAAGTTTAAACCAGAAGTGACACCGGCGCAGCTGGACGAAATCAACCGCGAGTTTCAGCATCTCAAAGTCGCTATTCCAGAGATTCGGGATTTTGAACGCGGACTGAATAACAGTCCGGAAAGCCACGCCAAAGGATTCACGCACGGCTACTTGCTGACTTTTGCGTCCGAGGCAGATCGTGATGCTTATCTGCCGCATCCGGAACACAAAAAGTTTGGCGCGTTACTCGGTGGAAAGATCGATGATGTCTTCGTGGTTGACTACTGGGCGACGGAATGATTTGATGGCTTGGATGATGCGAACGCAATGTTGCGGGATAGGCTTCCATTCTGACGAAACTGTGAATACCTGACAGGCTGGAAGCCTATCCCGCTTTTGTCAAAACACTACATGGCAATGAAGGAGGCCGGCCATGGCTATTCGTTCAGGATCCAGAGAGCAGGAAATCAACGATCGTTTTCAGGCATGGCTGGGAACGGCGATGATGTGCGTCGCCTCGGTGTTTGCAATTCTGATCTTCTGTGATCGCATGGAGATGAAGTTGTTTCCGATGCCAACGGTATGGGACACCAGCCGCAGCATGCATCTGTTTCTGTGCTGCGGGATGTTTTTCTTCGCCGCCATTCTGTTGAAATCCCCGCAATTTGATGACGAACCTGAATTCACAACGCCTCTGTTTAACACCTGCGAACTCCTTACGAGACCTGGCTGCTCTCTCTGCGACGACGCGATGGAAGTCCTGATCGGCTTTCAGAATGCTCTGCCTGCAATCACGACTGTTGACATTACAAACGATCTACAGCTCACCCGTCAATTTGGTGAATCCATTCCCGTGGTGATGCTTGACGGCCGCGTGCGTTTTCGCGGCGCTGTGAATCCCGTGCTGATGCAACGCATCGTCGATGCCGCTTGCACACGACGACACTGCGCTGGCCACGAAGCTGATGAACATCATGATGCCTCATCAGGGCTAGTCAAGAACCCCTGACGAAACCTCCTGGGCTCATGCAGGTTTTGTTAGTGGTTCTTAGTTCTGATCGATTCCAGCTTCTGCCACGCTTCTGGCAGAGACTTCAGTAAATCAGACGCAATCATTCCGCGCTGACCAAGTTCAGACGCTGCCAAATCTCCCGCGTGACCGTGTGCATGAACGGCGAGTGCAGCGGCTTCAAATGCGTTCATTTTCTGGCCGAGCAGCGAAGCGACGATTCCTGTGAGAACATCGCCGCTGCCGCCGGTGGCCATGCCGGAATTTCCTGTCGTGTTGATGAACAATCGCTCGCCGTTTGCGACGACAGTTCGCGGTCCTTTTAAGACCACGGTCAGTCTGTGAGTCATGGCGAATTCGACGGCGGTCGAGATGCGAGTTTCCTCGTCGTCGCTGACTGGCTTTCCGGTCAAACGGGAGAATTCACCTGGATGCGGCGTGATGACACATGGCGATTGATTATTGCGTTTCGTTAGAAGTCCACGTGCCGCAGCAATATTGAGTGCGTCAGCATCGACGATCAGCGGCACGCGGCAGATTTCCAGAATCGCTGCGACAAGTTCTGCGGCCGCAACGGATTGACCAAGTCCGGGCCCAATCGCAACCGCATCTTTCCCAGCGAGAAGCTCTTCGATACATTCCGTCGATATTGATGCCAACTGTCCGTCAGGATCTGTGCTCAGCCCAATGGTCATGACGCATGGTTCATGACTCGCCACCACCATTTGAATTGAGCGCGGAATTGCAGT
>JAYVNW010000555.1:0-1819 GCA_043758225.1 Candidatus Kuenenia sp.
AAATCAAAAAAACCTACAAGGGCAAGGTGCACGTTTCGACGTACCTCCGCAGTACGTTTCGGCAGGACGGAAATGTCAAACACGAGACCGTCGCAAACATCTCCGACCTGCCAGACGATCTCCTCGCCGTCATAAAAAATCGTCTCGCCAACGGGCAGCCGCTTATCGGTGATGGAGGCACCCTGCAGATCCAGCGAAGCCTGCCGCATGGCAATGTCGCAGCGGTGCTTGGCACCATGAGAAACTTGGCACCATGAGAAACATCAGACTCGATCAATTCATCGCCGATTCCAGAATACATTCCGGTCAAACGAGACAACGTTCACGTTTTGATCCCTGCAACTTGGAATCAACCTGCGTCCAGGGCCACTTCGGCCCTGCGACGCATCGTGTGATGTAAGTTTTCGCTGCCCTGAATTGGTACCCAGGATCTAGGTCGTGATACCCAGAAGGCTGCAGGCGTCTTCGTAGCCAGCCGCGTGAAAACCCTGTTCGTCCTGCCGATTGTATCCGTACGAACTGGCCGTGACGCGTGCGAGACCCGTGATCTGCCGCCAGCGGAATGCTGAGCGCGTGGTTTTGTACTCTTCGCCCACGGTATGGAAATATTTCTCGCCGTGCAGCCGCCCGTCCTCGCTGATCGTGTACTTGATAAGCGTATTAAAGACTGCCTGCACTGGAAAGTTCTTCTCACCGTAGATCTGAATGGCCGCCGCCGCACGGCCTTGATCGTTGGCCTTGACCGCGTCTTCGCATTCCGCCAACAGTCCGGCGGCATCAGTGGCCTTGATTGCAGCTCGATGTTCCTCCAGTGGATAAGATTCACCAGCGAACGCAGCATGGCTGGCGCTATGATACGCAGCCACAATCAGGCCAGTTACCGCATGTTTCGAATCCGTGTTGCGAGCCATATTCCGGAAGGCATTCGTGGCGTCTGAAGAATGGACCCCCGCCGAATCGCCGTGTGTCCGCCATCGATCGGCCCCCTGCCGCAGCACGAGCATATTCGACGCAAGTGAAATTGCTTCGCCGACCACTTCCGGATCGATTCCATCTGCGAGTGCTGCCGCGACGGCATCCGCAGAACGTGCCGGTGGACCTTCATAGACAGTACGGGCCAACGCATCGACCGCCATATCACCTGGATCGGTTTTCCCAAGTGCCTTGCCCACAAGTTTGTGCTGGTCGAGCAACTGAGGAAGTAGCGCGCGGATTGGATTGTCAGGGTGGTTGTGCCGTTTGTGTTCCAGTTCAAAGTCAACCATTTGTCTGACAGACTGCCTCAGCAGCGTATGTGCGTATTCATTTCCCAGCAGCCCGACAAGGCCAAAGGTCCGATACGCGAAGACGAAGCGATGGACGTTAATATCGTCCTGAACTGCCGGTTGCAGAGCGTTTAAGGCGTCCAGTGGCGACGCATTCGCGAGGGTCGCGAACAGTTGTTCGGCATCATCCATGGCCCCCTGACGACATGCGGCGCGAATCTTCAGACCGATGTCCCCTTCGGCAGAGTGTTCGGCCGCATGCAACGCCATCAAAGTTGCTTTCGACGCGCCTCCGTGATCCTGGCATTGCTGTGAATTGCGATAGATCACTTTCAGGACCGGTAGTGACTGGCGCTCAAGTGGCAGGTGCTTTGTCATTTCCAAAGCTGGCAGCATCGCCATCGCCGTGTGATAGCCGACATAGTCCTGTCCCCCGAAGGCCTCGGCATTCGCCAGGGCCGCCGCAGAGATGAGCTGCTTATTATTGACTTCACCCGACTTCAGTTTCGCAACCAGAATGGGCTGCAGTTTATCCGGTGGAGTACTGCGGATCA
>JAYVNW010000556.1:0-1777 GCA_043758225.1 Candidatus Kuenenia sp.
TTTGTCGGGCAACGTAGTCTTCCGCGACGCTGCGAGTGGCCGCTCCAACACTGCGGACTGCGTAATTTCGTTGGAAGGCCCTGGGTTCCTGCGATCGAATCAGGTGCTGCAATCGTCCTTTGACACTGCGAATCATTTCGGAGGGTGCTACGTGCGGTTTCGTGCTGACAAAGAACTGACTTGCGTCGTTGTTTGTGAAGCGGTGCTTTATGACACGAACTCCGTCCGGTTCGGTCGCCGCCTGCAACTCCGTCAGCCACTCGTGATCGGGAAGAGGCCGCTGTCGCCAGAATACAGTCAGTCCCCAGTTCAGTTGGTACGCAGGCGTGACGTTTTCGGCGGTGTAGATGGGCTCCATAGTTTCCAAACCCGCGAGCCACCGGCGTGAAGCCGGTGGGGATGATTGAAGCTGATGAACCCCCACTGGCTTCACGCCAGAGATTCACAGGTTTGCAAACTACAAAAATTGCCTGAAAATACAAGCCGGAACCCCCATTGGCCTCGTGCCAGTGGTTCACGGGTTTGGAAACTACACCGAGTTTCCAAACCCGCGAGCCACCGGCGTGAAGCCGGTCGTTGCAACTTCGGCTGACCAAACAGCCTTGTTTCAGGCCGTGAGTGGTTACAATGTTTCACTGACGTTCAGTGAAATCAAAACGGTGAGTGCCATGTTGATCCATTCTATGCTGCACGGGAAATTCCCTGTTCATTTCGCTCTGCTGTTGGCCGCCGCCTTTGGAGGGATTGGTGGAACTGCAGTCGTGAGCGCACAAGATTCGACAGCGGAGTCCCGCAAGATCGATTTTTCTCGCGACATTCGTCCTATCCTGAGTAACGTGTGTTTCACCTGCCATGGTCCGGACGAACAGTCGCGGGAGGCGGATTTGCGTTTGGATACAGAAGACGGACTGTTTCAAGTTCGCGATGGGGTTGCAATCCTCAAGCGTGGAGATGCTGCGGCCAGTACACTCGTGAATCGCATTTTGTCGAAGGATCCTGATGTTCAGATGCCACCGCCGGGGGCGAAGAAAACGCTCAGCGATGATCAGCGTCAACTTCTGATTGCATGGGTGAATGCCGGAGCCGCGTGGAATCAGCATTGGGCATTTCTTCCACCAATGAGACCTGTCGTACCTGAAGTTCAAATGCCGCAAGTCGCAGGCTGGCCACGGAATGAAATTGATCAGTTCCTTGGGCGAGCTCAGGTGCGACATCAGCTTCTTCCATCGCCGCAGGCCGATGTGTACACACTGATTCGCCGAGTTTACCTCGATCTGATCGGACTGCCGCCGACGGTTGAGGAAACAGATGCATGGAGCACGCGGCTGCTTTCAGGGGCAGCAAAGGGAGAAACAGCAAGCTGCGCTGGCATTGATGATACGGCATGGCAGGCGCTGGTTGATGAATTGCTCGCGCGGCCGGAATACGGCGAACGCTGGGCTCGTCGCTGGCTGGACCTGGCACGTTACGCCGACACGAACGGCTATGAAAAAGACCGCGAGCGTTCAATCTGGCCTTATCGCGACTGGGTGATCAATGCGATCAGCGCCGACATGCCATTTGACCAGTTTACGATTGAACAGCTTGCGGGCGACATGTTGCCGGATGCGACTCAGTCACAGCGGATTGCGACCGGATTTCACCGCAACACGATGCTGAATGAAGAGGGCGGCATCGATCCGCTCGAGTTCCGTTTTCATGCCATGACAGACCGCATTGCCACGACCGGGACCACATGGCTCGGTCTGACCATGGGCTGTGCTCAGTGCCACACGCA
>JAYVNW010000557.1:0-1944 GCA_043758225.1 Candidatus Kuenenia sp.
GCCAGCAAACATCGCTGGCCGAAGTCGTTCCGTCCATAGCGTTCGCGCGTTTCAGTTGATTCCTGTTCGATATCAAACGCCTTCTGCGCCTCGGGCGACGTCACAAGACTGTGTCCCTGTTGAAAATACTGATCGAACGCCAGCACAGGATCGCCAGCGGCTTCGTCATTGAGGCGAACCATCCTGTCGATCTTCGCCCGCAAGTCCGTGCGAGATGTAAATCGCAGGTCAGTAAGTTCACGAGGCAACGCCACGTCGCGTACCTTGAATTTGTCGCGATTGGGATCATCAGCGACAACAAACGGTGCGTACTTCGCGCCGAGAAAACTTGGGCCTCCCGATCTGGACATCTGAGGCATGCTGAAGTACGGCGGCAGTCCGTTGTCTCGGCCCAGTTCCTTCGCGACGACTGCTCCCATGCTCGGATGAAAACTGACGAATGCACCGCAACCTACAGGAATGCGCGGTGGAGCCCCGGTCATCATGTAGTGATTACCAGCACCATGATTTCCCTGATCATGACGAATCGAACGAATCATGGCGTAGTCGTTCAGGCTGGCAGCCAGCTTGACCATGTGTTCCGAATACGCAACTCCACTCACCGATGTGGCAATGTCGGAAAATTCACCGCGAAATTCCAGCGGGGCATCTGGTTTTGGGTCGAACGTTTCGAAATGCGTCGGACCACCATCCATCCAGATCAAGATGCAGCGATTCGCTTTCGCCACTGGCCCTTGTCCGGAGTGCTTTGATTCTGCCAATGCCTGCAGGCTGCTGACGAAACTTGTGCCAAGCAACGCGCCCAGTCCAAGCTGCAATGAGTTTCTTCGCGTGACGCCATCACATCGTGGTGGATTTTTCATATCTGTCTCGCTGGCCCTAATCCTGAAATACGAACTCGGCCGAATTCACCATGGCCCACATCAAATCTTCAATCACTTGTTGGCGGATCACGCCGTCAGCACTCAAAAGTTCGGTCACCAATGAAGTTTCATCGACTGATGGTTGGCGTCCGAACACTAATTTATACAGCTCCACAGAAATCTCAGCCGGTGTTTTTTCGCTCTTTGCCAACGCCCGAGCTTTGCCGGTTTCATGACCAATGTCACGATAGAGTTTCTCCGAATTCATCAGATGCAGACTTTGCACAACAGTTGAATCGGTTGTTCGCTCGCAGGGAGGATTCTGATTCGGATCAGGTCGGCCAAAGGTATCGAGAAACAACGAATCCGATCGATGAGTCCAAAGTTGCTTCGCGGACGATCCTGCCGGCATCGCGTTGAACTCCTGTTCGATGCCAGTTACTTCTGTCACAGCATCCAGCAAAACTTCAGCTCGCAATCGATGACGATAGTGCCGTGAATAGTTCCGAGTATCGGCACTATTCGTTTCATTTGGAATCGAACTCAGTTGATACACATGGGAAGTTGCGATCGAGCGAATGAGTTCTGTGAGAGAAAAACGGGAATCCCGAAAGCTTGCTCCCTATGCTTTGAGAAGCGGACCATTTGTCGGCGGGTTTGTTGCTCGAAGATCATCAACAGGTTCTACAAATCCTCGCGTCATCATATCGGCCCACACACGATTGGCCATAACTTCTGCGAACAGATGGTTTTCCGGTGAAGTCATCCAATTTGCCAATGCCTCACGTTGATCCTGTCCATCCGCAGTGGCTGGCGCTACGCCGAACAATGGCCGAGGCTCCATCCTTTCACCTGTCACGGGATGCGTGACGCTGCCGTTGTCACCAGCGAAGAAGAATTCTTCTGAACCAGAGATCGGTGCGGAGATGCCAGTGCCCTTGCGTCCAATCTTTGAAAAGTATGCAGCGAAACTGTAGAAGTCGTCCTGACCCCAGACTTCAAATGGATGATGATGGCACCGCGCACAGTCCAGTCGCACGCCCACAAAGAGTTGACTGACCATCGTCGTCAGTTCATCCGG
>JAYVNW010000558.1:0-11306 GCA_043758225.1 Candidatus Kuenenia sp.
GACAGGCTTGTTCTGGCGGTGGTGGTTGTTCTGGCGGTGGTGGTTGTTCACAGTGAATGTGTAAAGCACAACTGTGAAAGCATGGGTTCACTCGTTAGAATGATGAGAACGGCGCGCAGTTTGTTCTGCCGCCGGGTGAGCTCCTCACAATGGTTGCTTATACTGGCGGGCTTGAACGACCAGCCTTCATTGAGCCTGTGGCTGTGGGTAAGCCGCTGCCTGATATGCCTCTGTTCCTGCGACCTCCGCGACACGTCATGGTTTCGTTGGAGGAAACATACCAGACAGCGTTCGCGGGCGTTCCCGAACGTTGGCGGCGTGAATTGTAGTTTGACTCGCAAACACAGCATGACTGGAAATTCTCCGTAGCTTCGCGAGAATGCAGGGACTGTTGACTGAATGTCCGTGAATGACACTCAGCGTCTGTCCAGATTTTATATGGAAGCGAGCTTCGATGAAGTCTACTTGTATCACGCGCCTGCTAGGCGGTGTCTGTCTGGCTTTTACATTGTTGATTCTGTCGATGATGAGTCGCCTCACGGCAGCTCAGGACGGCAAACTGGATTCCGGCATTGATCCGGATGGCTTTGACAAATCTGTCAGGCCGCAGGATGATTTGTTTCTGCATGTGAACGGTCGTTGGTTATTGTCCACGGAGATTCCGGCGGACAAATCGAACTACGGATCTTTTACAGCTCTGGATGATGCGGCTCGCGAAAACATCAGAGCCATTATTGAGGAGTCCGTCAGGAAGCCAACCGATTCGAACAGCCACAAAGTCGGCGACTTCTATCGCAGCTTTATGGATGAAGAGACGATCGCGAAGAAGGGTCTTGAGCCTCTGAAAGCACAGCTTGATGCGATCAATGCTTTGGCCACGACAGAAGATGTGATTCGATACTTCGGTAATTCCAACGTCATCGGTATCGGCAGCCCGTTTGGATTTGGGATTGGCACTGACGATAAAAATTCGTCACGCTACCTTGCTGCAATTTCTCAGGGCGGGACGACGTTGCCGGATCGTGACTACTACCTTGAAGATGAAGAAAAATACAAAGAAGCACGCATCGCCTTGACGGCGTACATCGTCAAGCTTCATGAGCTTGCGAAGCTGCCGCATGGTGATGTTGCTGCCGACAATATCCTTAAGCTGGAAACGTCACTGGCCAAAGCCAAGTGGTCGCGCACCGAACTTCGCGATGCGGAAAAACGGTACAACCTGTTTACAGTTGCAAAACTGACAGATGTTTCCGCGAAGTTGGCATGGGCAGTTTTCTTTGAAGCGGTGGGCGTGCCGGATCTCAAAGAGATCAACGTCATGACTCCGAGCTTCTTCACGTCATTGGAGAACATCGTTGCAGAAACCCCAGTCGAGACGTGGAAGCAGTATTGTCGATTTCGATTACTGGATGCCGCAGCCGAATATCTTACACCAGACTTCGTCGATGCTCACTTTGAGTTGCACGATCGCACGATCACGGGTGTTCCCGAACAAAAGCCACGTTGGAAGCGTGCTGTCGATGCCACGTCCGGTTCCGGAGCGGGTGACTTTGGCGTGTTGGGAGAGTCGCTGGGACAGCTTTATGTGCAGAGGCATTTTCCTGCGGAATCACGCCGTCGCATGGACGCACTTGTTGCAAACCTGATGAAGACCTACGAAACCAGCATTCACGAACTGCCATGGATGACTGATGCAACCAAGGACAAGGCTCTCGACAAGCTGCATAAGATCACGACGAAAATCGGCTACCCGGATGAATGGCGTGATTACGCCAAACTTGAGATCAAAGCCGATGATTTGCTTGGCAATATGCAGCGTTCTGCTGAGTTCGAGCACCGCCGACAGCTGGACCGTCTTGATGGGCCGGTCGATCGCAAAGAATGGGGTATGACGCCGCAGACTGTGAACGCCTACTACAACCCTGGCATGAATGAGATTGTGTTCCCGGCCGCCATTTTGCAGCCTCCGTTCTTTGATGCACTGGCTGACGACGCAGCCAACTATGGTGGTATCGGGGCTGTGATCGGGCACGAAATCAGTCACGGGTTTGACGATGAAGGCAGCAAGTATGACGGAGACGGAAACTTGCAGGACTGGTGGACCGAAGCCGATCGCGAAGCCTTCGATAAACTGACCGGTCAGTTGGTGAGTCAGTTTGAAGGTTACGAACCACTTCCTGGACGCAAGCTCAACGGAAAATTGACGCTCGGCGAAAACATTGCCGACCTCAGCGGTATGGCAATTGCCTTCAAAGCGTACCGCATGTCGTTGGGCGGGAAAGATGGCCCCGTGATTGATGGCCATACGTCGGCTCAGCGATTCTTCCTCAGCTGGGCGCAGATCTGGCGACGCAAGTACCGCGAAGATGAGCTTATCCGACGTCTTGTGATTGATCCGCATTCGCCGTCCAGCTTTCGAGCCAATGGGCCGATTTCGAATCTTGATGCGTTCTATGAAGCCTTCGATGTGAAGGTGGGAGATAAGCTGTTCAAGCCGAAGGCAGAGCGAATTCAGATCTGGTAGACTGAGATCTGGCTGACACTGGGCCACAAAGTCACTGTTTTGTAGGATAGGTCTCCAGACCCGTCCTGACCTATTTCAGAACAGGACGGGACTGGAGTTCTGTCCTTCAAGGAGTTCTTCATGCGAATTCGAATCGCCGCTTTGCTTCTCATAAACATGTTACCTGCCGCAATCGGTGCAGATGTTACCACCGACGCCATCAACACGCTTCGAGTTGTTCAGCCCGGCGCATTGGATTCCGCAGTCGCTCGCAAGGCAGTTGATCAACTCACGGCAACGGGATCAAAATCATTGCTGCCGCTGCTGAATGGATTTCAAGACGCCAGTCCGTTAGCCGTCAACTGGCTCAGAAATGCGTTCGAACAGATCGCAGATGCGGAAACCAAAGCAGGGCACAAGTTGCCTCAAGAGGAACTGGAGGCCTTTGTGCGTGATCAGAAGCAGTCTCCGTTTGCGCGACGATTGGTGTATGAAACGCTGAAGCGTTCAGATGCCAGTGTTGAAGATCGATTAATTCCGGACATGCTGCTTGATGCCAGTCCGGAATTTCGCCGCGATGCGGTGGCCAGGCTGATCAAGGAGGCGGGCGTCGTCGAAGATGCCGCTAAATCGACGCCGCTGTATCGCAAGGCATTCACAGGAGCAGTGCATGAAGACCAGGTCAAAACGATCGCGGAAGCACTTCGCAACAACAAAGAAGAAGTCGATATTCAAAGGCACTTTGGTTTTCTGTCGCAGTGGTCAATCGTCGGTCCGTTTGACAATCAAGAGGGCAAGGGCTTTGCGACAGCATTTGGTCCAGAACTGGACCTTAACGCTGGCAAAGATCCGGATCTGCAGGCCGAATATGATGGTCAATTGGCGAAGGTAAAATGGCAGCCGATTGCCACGACAGACGATTACGGCGTGGTCGATATTGCCGAGCAGATCGAAAACTTCAAAGGCTCGCTGATGTACGCGATGACGTCCTGGACCAGCGACAAAGATCAGCAGGTTGAAATTCGTCTCGGCACACCGAACTCATGGAAGTTGTGGGTGAACGGCAAGTTGGTCTTCGAGCGAGAAGAATATCATCGCAGTTCACAGTTGGATCAGTATCGAGTACCAGCGACTTTGAAAGCAGGAAAGAACATGTTGATGTTTAAGATCTGCCAGAACGAACAAACCCAGGACTGGGCTCAGCGTTACCAGTTCCAGATCCGCGTCTGCAACAGCACCGGCTCTGCAATTCTACCAGCCACTATTACCGCGCGAAGTGAAATCAAATCAGGAGTTCAATAATGAAACTGAACGTTACATGTTTGATCGTAGTGGCGGGTTTTGTTTCAACGTCAAACGCTGCCGACTGGAGACAGTTTCGTGGTAATGCGGCGAACTCTGTCGCCGCAGGAGAATCACTGCCGACGGAGTTGAGCGGAGACACAATCGCATGGAAGACGGAACTTCCTGGCCGGGGACTTTCTGGTCCAATCGTTGTTGGCGAGCAGGTCTTTGTTTCTGCAAGTTCCGGTTACACACAGGATCGCCTGCATGTCATCAGCATAGATGTCGCAACTGGCAAGCAGAAATGGGAACGGCAATTTATCGCCACCGGACGCACTCTGACTCATGACAAAATGTGCAATGCAACACCGACAATGGCCAGTGATGGCAAACGTGTTTTCGCGTTCTTTTCCAGCAACGACCTGATCTGTTTGGATCTGGACGGAAACCTGCAGTGGTTGCGTGGCCTTGGCAGCGAATTTCCGAACGCCAGTAACAGCCTTGGAATGTCATCGTCCCCGGTGGTTGTGGGCAAAATCGTAGTAGTTCAGGTCGAAAGTGATGCTGAAGCTTTCGCTTGCGGAGTTGATGTTGAATCCGGTGCCACGATCTGGCAGATCACTCGCCCGCGAGCCGCCAACTGGACTTCACCGTCGATCCTGCCGGCCATCGACAATCAACCGGCTCTGGTACTTTTGCAGTCTTCAAAAGGTCTGACGGCAGTGGATCCAATCTCAGGTACGATTGCATGGGATTTCGATAAAGGGGCATCAACGATTCCGTCGGCGACTGTCGATGCTGGATCAATTGTCATTCCATCCAACGGACTGACGGCCATACGTCCTGCTGCCGGCAATACGTTTGATCAGCTGTGGAATAGCTCAACCATCAGTCCCGGGACGGCAAGCCCCGTTGTTGTGGACGGCATGGCTTTCGCTCTGAACAGCTCCGGAGTGCTATCAGCTGGTGATACATCGACCGGCGAACGATTGTGGCAACTTCGATTGCGTGGTGCATTCAGTAGTACCCCGATTACAGCGAACGGTTATCTCTATCTCTTCAACGAAGATGGCAATGCTTTTGTTGTGAAGCCTGAAAAAGACAAAGGCATTATTATTTCGGAGCTGGATCTCGCCGAGAAAATTCTCTGCAGCCCAGGTGCCGCAAACGGGGCTCTGTATGTGCGCAGTGATGCACACCTTTTTAAGCTTGCGGAACGGCAATAGCTGGTCTGCCCACTTCGAGTTTACTAGTTATACAAAAGTGATCTCGCAAGAAACGCAGCATCCGGAGACTGACTTCTCGCGGCTCTCCGGGATCCGGCGAGCGGGGGACGTCAGTCCCCTGATTGCGATTCCGCCCCTGTCGGGTCTGGACTTCGCTGTGTTTTCTCCATATGCGGTGATGTCCAAGCCCAACAGAATTCCTCATGTCGGCACCCTATCTCTACATTCCCGCTTCGGCCACTGACAAAACCGTAACCGATCCCCGCGCTGCTTATCAGGCGCGGATCGACGCGATGGCAGTCCTGAAGAAAAAACTCACGCGGCGAGATCAGCGTTTTGTGAGATTTCGCGTTGCGATCTTTGTGATGGCCGTTGGTCTCGCGATTTTGTGCCTGGGTGATCCGGATTATGTTTCCTGGTGGTGGATCAGCATTCCGGCGCTGCTGTTCGTTTCGCTGCTGCCGTTTCATCAGGCCTGCATCAAACGTCTTAAGCGCGTGCAGGCGGTGAGTGGGTTTCACGCCAGTCGACTAAGACGACTGGATCGTGAATTCGGTGCGGACGTTTCCAACGGCTCAGAATTCATGAATGAACTGCATCCGTGGACACAGGATCTGGATGTCTTCGGGCCAGGTTCGCTCTTTCAGTTGCTCAACGAATGTCGCACGCAGCCTGGTCGCAGGAAACTGGCAGAATGGCTGCAAACGATCAGCGACGGTGACACAATCCGGCTGCGACAAACTCGTGCTCAGGGATTAAAGAACGAGCTGGCTCTGCGGGAATCATTGGCATGTGTTCCTGATTCTGCTCAATGGCAGACAGCCGAACGTTTGCTGATGCAGTGGGTTCAGGAATCTGCTCAGCCGATGCCATGGTGGATTGTCGCATGGTCTCTGCTGATCGGGGTCATCGCCATTCCCGTGATCATTCTTGTCCTGATGGAAATTTTGTCGCTGAAGATGTTGCTGCTGGTGGTCCTGTTGCAGGCTCCGGCGATTCGTATGACGCGACGGCAGATTAAGTCTGTAGCGCAACGAATGGATAACGTCGATTCGGCTTTGCGACAGTTTGGTCTCGTCATGGATGTCTTCGAACGGCATTCCGTGGATGAACCGGCGATTCGCGATTTGCAGAATCGATTTCATTCCGAATCTGAAACAGCCTCGCAGGCGATTCGGCGTTTGAGTCAGCTGACACAATGGCTCAACAATGCTACTCGCAATCAGTTTTTCGCGCCGATTGCGTGGGCCTGTGGATTGTTTGTTTTACTGACATTTTTGCTGGAACGATGGCGACTGAAACATGGTCGTGACGTGGCCGACTGGCTGGAAACTACTGCCTGCCTTGAGGCGTCATTGTCTGTAGCGGGGTACTCGTTTGATCATCCGCAGGATTGTCTGCCGGTGATTTCTGACACGCAGCCTGAGCTGATTGCTGAACAAGTCGGCCATCCGTTGCTGACAGAATCTGCCTGCGTGCGAAACAGCGTTTCGCTGATGAGCGACACACCTCTGCTGCTGATCAGTGGGTCCAATATGTCGGGTAAGAGTACTTTCCTTCGCAGCCTCGGTGCGAGTGTCGTCCTGACGCTGTGTGGTTCTGTCGTGCGAGCGAAAAGTTTTCGCACCTATCCATTCCAACTGGCAACGGCGATGCGAGTGAGCGATTCACTTCAGGAAGGTCGATCGCTGTTTTTTACTGTTGTGCGTCGCCTGAAAACTGTGGTTGACCTGGCGGAACAGCCAAGAATCGTATTGTTCCTGCTGGATGAAATTCTAAACGGAACGAACTCACATGATCGCCGCCGCGGTGCCGAAGCTGTGATCCGATCGCTTGTCGCACGTCATGCACTTGGTATCGTGACGACACACGACCTTGCTTTGACCAAGATTGCCGAATCAATGTCTGGGCAGGCCGTCAATAAGCACTTCGAAGACAAGATCACGGATGGGCAGATGACGTTCGATTATACCCTTCGTGACGGCGTCGTCGAACGCAGCAATGCCATCGAACTGATGCGCATGCTTGGCCTGGATGTTTAATGGCAGAAGAAATACGGGCGATCATCGGACAGGCCTGTCAAATCATGGCCCTGATCGAGGTGTAGAATCATCCATGTCGTCATACCGGCAGACATAGTCTGGTTGCTTCGATCGGACTTTTTCTTCTTCAAAGGCGTTGAGTACGGCCTTCTCAATCTGGTCGCGACACGCCGCATTGATCGGATGAGCGATATCCGCAAACATCCTGCTGCGACCCGCCTGTGGGTCTACTTCAGGCGCAGGTGGAAGTGTCGCGCCGCAGTGGGAACAGTACCGTGCTCTCACTTCATTCTTGGCAGAACAGCGACTGCATTTTTCTGTGAGTTTGCGACTTGGCATCGCAACGAAATATCCGCGTTGTCCCTGGATGATCTTCAGGTCTCTGACAACGAATGCCTCATCAATTGTTATGGAGCAAAACGCGCGAAGTCGATCATCTACGTCAGAAACAAGCTTGATTCTAACCTCTGTGATTACCACTTAAACATACCTTACAGAAAGTCGAACGATGCCAAACAGTGTACTTAACTCGGCCCTGAGCAAGAAACCATTCCACACGCGACTCACCCAAGCCACACTATGTCGAGGCATTCTTCGTCTGTCAACTCGGTGGAACGGAAGTTTCGTGCGGGAACATCCCTACTGTAGAACTGGATCGACACCCGGTTAAGAGACTGTTCCGGCATTCAGACTTGACGAGAGGCAGAAATACGCCACTTGTCGCCTGTTCCAGATTAACGACGAGTCGGCATATGAAATCTGACATTTCAGTGGCAGACACTTTTCCCGGTTGCGGTTATCGGCACTCACAATTTAGCGCAACGACTTTGGCAAATTTCCAGAGGACTGTGGTTCGTGCTTTGCCGAATGTCTGCAATTGTGTTGAGATTACCGTGCCCGACGCGAATTGTCCGATTGTTCTCGTGAATCGAAAAAGGAACGCAGAATGGATGTCTTCACCAGAGCTGCAACGTCTGAAGATATCATGGTGATTTCCGAATTCAATTGTTGCCTGGCACTGGAAACAGAGAACAAGACACTGGATCGAGCCACTGTTCTCAACGGCGTACGCCGCGGCTTCGAACTTGGCGACGAAGTGCAGTATTTGGTGGCCGAGGACGGATCCGGGGTGATTGGTCAAATCATGCTTACCCGCGAGTGGAGTGATTGGCGGAACGGCTGGATGATCTGGCTGCAGAGCGTTTACGTTGCCCCAGCGAAACGAGGGGCCGGAGTTTTTCGGATATTGTTTGAACGCTCCATTGAAATGGCCCGACTGCGTTGCAATCCCGTTTGCGTGCGTCTTTATGTTGAACACGAAAATGAGATTGCAATGACCACTTATCGCCGCCTTGGATTCCAGGACAGCGGCTATCAGGTCATGGAAATGGCGATTGAAGAGTGAGCAATGAAAGCCACTCTATTCATGCTTGCCATGCGCCGGTGCTACGGGTTCCGACTGCAGAGTTGTAAGGTATTCAACCAAATCGCGGATTTCGACTCGCGTCAGGTTCTTCACGATATCCTGCGGCATGCCCGACTGACCGTTGGCTCGTTCGTCGATGTCGTCTTTTGCCACCGAAATCAAAGCACCGGTTAGAGTCATCAACTGCACAACAGATTCATCTTCGGTCTTCAGGATGCCGGAATGAATCTTTCCTTCCATCGTGACGATGATCACGGTTTCAAAGCCTTTCGCGATCTTGGCGCTTGGATCAACAATTGCATCCAGTAGATAGTTGCGATCCTTCTCTTTCCCGACTTTGGACAGATCAGGTCCGACTTCGCCGCCGCTGCCAGCAACTTTGTGGCATCGCCGACACGCTGCGGCGCTGCGACCGAAAAATAATGCGCGGCCGCGTTCAATATCGCCGCCTTCCAGACACTCATTCCACAAGCTCAGTAGCGTTCCATTTTCCTGTTGTCGTTTTCGAAACTCTGTAACGGCGGCTTTAAGTTCCTCTGTTCCGCGAGCTTCCGCTGCATTGATCAGATCCAGTGTCGCTCCTGGCGAAAAATCCAGGGTCTTCAGCCGTTCAAATGCCATCAATAACACAGCCTGAGATTCCTCCGTGCGAATTGAACCCAGCAGTCGCAACGCGGTCTGTTGCGCCTTCAGACTATCGGTGTTGAGCAATTCTTTCAGGCGAGGCACTGCGTTTTGCGGTTGTCGCTGTGTCGTAATTTCGATGGCAGCAAGGCGAACAGATTCGGATGGATCTTTGAGCCCCGATTCAAGAACTGAAGGAATATCCGAAGACAGCTTCGCCATCGCTCGAAAAGCCGATGTTCGCAGTGTGTCATCCAGATTCGTGTCGTGCAGAATCGCCTGCAGCGCGGGGACCATATCTTCGATTCCGAGTTCTGTGGCGATATCGACGGCTTTCTGACGAAGCTCCGCTGACCCGGCCAGCATTCCAGGCAAATAGGGACTCACTGCTTCCTGCAATCCATCCACTTCTCGCCAATGCAGCGGACGCCAGCGGCCTGTGACGGTGTCCAGATTCTGTGGCTTGTTCCACGTTGCCAGCAGTTGAGCGGCGACTGTTCGCACGGCTGGAGAGTACACAGCTGCGGCGGCGACACGTGCCACGGACGCTGCATCATCTGCATGTCCTCGACGATAGCTTGCATTCAGACTGCGTCGCAGTGTGTTGTCATCCAGTCCCGGCGTTGCGAGCAAATCGGCGAGGGACGACTGAGCGGCTTCGATCGGTTCATCGTTGATTGCTCGGGCGGCTTCAGCGACCAGTGATGAATCACCGTCTTTCAGAAACTGAGCGATAGCTGGATTGCCTTGACGACGCATCGCGAGCAACACGCCAAGCCGTCCCGGAGTGCCTCCATAGTCCGCGAGTTCTTCGAGCAATCCCGGATGCCGATCGGCAAGTTTCACGATTCCCATCGTCACTTGATGACGCACGACTGGATCGACATTGTTGTTTCGATCGAGCAACGTCAGCAGAGACTTCGCGTCTTCCGATGTGCCGAGTGTTCCCAGGGCCGTCGCGGCGAATCCTGCGAGTCGCAACTCATCGCGTTTTGTCAGTTCTTTGCACGTCGATGTCAGGTTCTGCCGAAGCTCACCAGCGACAGCAGCGAAGCCGTGGCGGGACACAATGTCCGTCATGACTTTGATCGCCTGAGTCTGCAATTCTGTTGTAGATCCGCTTGTTCGATCGGACAACATTTCCAGAAGCAGTGCATTCACCCTGTTTGCGTTTTCGACAGACGCAAGTCCATGCTGCCAGCAACCCCATAAACCATGCAATCTCGCGGCGTCGTTTCCTGTCGTTCCGACGGCCGTTATCAATTCGGTAATCTCGTTGCGTCGCACCAGTTCAAACTGCGCTTCGAACCGAACGCGACGATCGGGGTGATGCAGCAGTTCTACCAAATCGATGCCCGTGGATCTTTTGATACCACCGCCCAGCAGGTTTGCTGAATCAGCGACTTTGGCAGCTGAGGAATCCATCTCATGAGCGAAGCGATACAGACGGCCTTTGCCTTCACCGTTCCAGCCATTCACCCAGTCGCTGATGACCATGCTGGCATCCGGAGCGAATGCGACATCCGTTGCCAGAATAGACCATATGAACTCATGCGAATCGTACAATTCGAACGTTGCGCCTTTGGGCGTATTTGTAAAGCTCCGGATGCCGCTGTTGCCAGCCGTACCGCGAAAATCGGCCATGAAGAAGTGGCCCTTGTATCGATCCGGCAGGCCGACACCCGGATAAAACGTCAATCCTGAAGGACCATCACCCAGATTCGCAATCGGCGGCAAGGTTGCCGCTGGCTGAACGGCGGACGTCTCCTCGTCAGCCTGGTACGGATACCAGATACGTTCGCGATTCCATGGACCGCGATCATCCAGATACTGATAATACATCCGCCAGCCGGTATCGCCGTCCTGTACGACGTAGACCCAGCGAGCTTTGTCGCCGCTGTCGGAATTGTTGTCGCCGGTAAACAGATTTCCGTTGTCGTCAAATGCCAATTCCTGCGGATTGCGAACACCGTAAGCAAAGACTTCCAAATGTTTGCCATCTGCATCACAGCGAAACACGGCTCCAGTATCAACTCGCTTCAACCGAGTACCTTCCTGCGTGACTACGTTGTAGCCGCGGTCGCCGATGCTGAAATAGATTCGACCATCAGGGCCGACGATCAGACCGTGCAAGTCATGACCGCGAAAGGCAACTCGCACCCCGTAACCGTGATGAAGCATTTGTGAATCGTCTGCCACGC
>JAYVNW010000559.1:0-1871 GCA_043758225.1 Candidatus Kuenenia sp.
ACACTCATTCCGCTGACGGTGTTCTTTGAGCGTGGGTTCGTCAAGATCCGTCTTGGAGTCTGCAAAGGCCGCAAGCTGCACGACAAACGCCAGAAGATGAAAGAGCAGGACGCCCAACGCGAAATGCGCGAGGCCAAGACGCGATAGTCTGTTCTCAGCCAAACGCTCCGTCTGCGGCACAACAACTGCAAAAGGCGAGCGGCAGGGCGTCAGCCCTCCGAGTGCGGGGTCAAAAGTCCACGTCGTTCATTTGCCGAAATCCGACTACGAAGTGTGAATATTGTTGACGGATGGGACGCAGATCCTCCCGTCTGGTGCCTTCAAAAGAAGTAATGCTGAACTCCTTGTGTCAACATGGTCCTTGCCCGTTCCCCGAGCCGCTGTTACGCTTGTCACAAAACCGGGACAGGCACCCTTCCAACCTCACGTCTTGCAGGTTTTCTGGAGGGGACCGGGACCAGTCTGGTTTTGTCAGGCGTAGTCAGAATACTCCCGGGAAGCATTGCCAATCTCGTTTTTGCGTTGGGTGAGAAACATCGAATGCCTCTCGTCAATATCCCCATCGACATCACAGAGGTTGCTGATGAGTTGGAGTCTGCCGATGTTTTGTTCAGCGTTTATGACCTGCAGGAGTTGCGGAGTGTCCCACCGTTCGATGGAATGAAACCCGGCCCCGAAAATTTTCCGGGATCAATGATCCTGCGGCGATGTGAAAAAGGCCGCATCCTGTGCCGACAGGGTGAAAGAGGCGCAACGGCGTTTCAAATTCTGACAAGAGCAGATGCCCTGAATGTACTTCAGGCCCAGTTGCGAGCCGTCACGGAAGAAGAGAAGGCGGTCGAACATGCACTGCAGGCGGAATCAGATCCAGGTTCCGATGGCAAGCACTTCGAGCAACTGCAGCAGCGACGAGAGACTTTTCGAGAAATGCAGAGCGACCGAATGCGTTCGCTGACCGCAGAAATCGACCGGCTCAAGCAGACTCTGCAGTCGCCCGAAAATCTGGAACCTGCGGTACCAAGAGAAGTCGTTCATGCCAGACTGCTGGTCGCCTCCAGCGGCGTTCGGAAGGGGCTGGTTCACCGGTTGCTGGACAGAATTCGCGGCCGTGGCGCAACTCGATCGGCAAGCTCGGCAATTCGAGCGTACATCCCCAATGACGGTCCTCAGGATCTGAGCGGCGGCACGCTCAGCGCTCCGATGTGTGAAGGTGACCTGTTCGGCGAAATGAGCTGCATGAACCTGGCGCCCCGGTCAGCCACAGTGATTGTTACAGAGGGTCGCGCGGATGATCCCGTCTACATCATCGAAATGGTGCGCAACGCTCTGGATGCGCTGAGAGGGAATGCAGACTATCGAAAACGTATTGACGAGACTTATCGAAAACGTGTCATGGAGATGCAGGTACGAAGTCTGCCACTGTTTCAGGTGCTGACTGATGACGAGTACAACTGGCTCGCGGACAAACTGGAACTTGTTGAATTTAAAGCGGGCGATGTGATCTTTGACGAACATGATTCCTCCGCAGACTGTTGTTATGTTGTACGGTCCGGGGTCGTCAAAGTATCGCAGAATCTGGGTTGCCTTCTCGGAGAATCAGAGTTTCATAACCTGCCGGCCCTGTGCCGCGAACTGGCAGCCTGCAGTCAAGGTCCTGCGACCGCCGTCAAATTCTGGTCAGAACTAACGCCTGAGACACGTGTTCAGATCAACACACTGGCAACTGCAGAATCCGTGTTCGACAAGTCGCAAAAGGACGCTTTGCGCCAGGCCATCAACAAGTGGATTCAGACTTCCGGAATCCATACTACGCTGGGCCAGAAAACAGCTGACGTGATTGTCAATGCAGGGCTGTCACAGCACTCGACGCT
>JAYVNW010000560.1:0-3928 GCA_043758225.1 Candidatus Kuenenia sp.
CCAAATCTGCTGCAACCGCGCCGGACCTCGAGAGCGCGATGCGAAGCGGCGATAGTTGCCACCAGGCTGCCGCCATTCAGCAGCATCAGCAGCAGGGACACCAGTCAGCGTTGTCAGCCAGCCTTGCAAGTCGGCCATCGACGTTGAGGCTGGCTGCGGAAGTTTTTGCAAAACGTCGAGCTGTGGCTGAACGGCGATCAAAGCAGAAACACTTTCCAGAGCGTCGCGATTAAGTCCCGCTCGCCAATTGCAAATGGCGATCTGCAGTGACACTTCGGCTGAGCCGGCACTGTCCGATTTACTGCCGTTGACACGCAGCATCAGATTGAGTAACAACGCGGCCTCAAGATCATCGCCGCGATCAATCGCCTGTCTTGCCAGAATGCGTAACGCATTTCTGGCCGCTGGACAGAAAGCGTATCGCAAAGTCAGACGTCGCAGGTTCGAAGAGTCGGCACCAGCGATGGCTTCGGACACTCGAGCTTCCGCGACCTGTGAAAACTGCCGCAGATACTCTGATTTAAATTCATCGGGCGCGGTAAGAAACAGATCTTCGAGTCGTGCTCGACCACCTGCCAATCGCTGCGTCTGTCCGGCAACCAGTTGATCAGCATCAGCCCCTGAACCTGTCAGCAGCGGATCTTCGCGTTCACAGGCGCGTTCCCATGCGGCGTCGAACTGCTCAACGGCCTGAAGCCACTGCTTTGCGGTCAGCGATTGTTCGGTATCAAAAATCATCTGCAGCAATTCACGCTGCCTGACATCCTCGCCATTCTGATTGGCGAATGAGGATGATTTCAGCATGCACAGCAGCACACCAGCGAGAGTTAGTGCTGGCAACAGGGCTAGAAAGCGATGTGTGATCGACGATCGCTTTGGATTAAATGTGATTTCCATACGCATCAGCCACACCGGAGAAGGCCTTGCAAAGATCGTCAAAAGGACGATTCTGTTCCCACAGTGTCTCAAATCCGAACAAGTCCGTCTATTTGGATGTGGTGAGTTTGCTGGAACGCCGGAATGTATGCCGGTTCGCTCTGCTGATCGCCATGTGGGCATTCAGCTGAACCCCTTTTCCGACACGGAAAAATGAGCCGCAGCGCAAAAACTCAGGTGGCAGAATATTTCAATCCCAGCTGTACAATCCGATTCAGAAGTTCTTCGTACTTGATTCCGATGGCGTCACCGGATTCTGCGAAATCCTCGCCGTATGATAGATTCGGATTCGGATTCGCTTCCAGCACGTAAATCCGGCCGTCGGCGGTCAGACGCAAATCGATCCGCGCGTACCCTGTGAGAAACAGCGCGCGGTAAACGCGTTTACATGTCTGCAGGATTTTCTGTTCGATCTCCGGGGACAAATCGTCCGCCGGGTACGTCATGACGCCATACTTCTTCTGAAACTTCGGATCCCACTTGGCCTCACGCGTCGCGATCAACGGAATCTTTTCTTTGTTCCTGTCGAAGCGCAGTTCCCAGATCTTGAATGACGTCAGTCGCGTGTTACCGATGATGCCAACGTAGAGTTCACGCCCTTCGATATATTCTTCGCACAACGCATCCGATTGCGTCACTTCATGAATGTGCGAGACTCGTTCCTGCAGTTCGTCGTCGTTGTGAACAATATTGCTTTGTGAAAGTCCCAGCGAGGCTTCTTCGGTCGCTGATTTGATGAACAGAGGATACGTCAATCGCGATGGCTTGTGTGCTTTGCGTCCGACTGGGATCACAAAAAATTTCGGTGTGGGCAGTCGGTGATAAGTCAGAATCTGTTTCGTCAGCGATTTGTCGTGAGCCAGCATCAGGCCCCGTGGATTACATCCTGTGAATTTTTGCTGCTTCAGAATCAGGTAGCTGACGACGTAGCTGTCGAAGGTTGGGACGCTATGGAATTCTTCCAGCATATTAAACGTAATGTGCGGTTTGAATTCTGCAAGCTTCCTTTGAATCACGCCCAGATCGTCCCGTACACCAATAATCTGAGCATCGTGGCCAATGTTCTGCAGCGTCGTAAGTACATCGAATTCGGATTTCCATTCCAGAATTTCTTCGTCCGTAAAACCTTCCATGCTGTCAGGAGGCAGCAGGTCTTCGTGCGCAAGAACCATAATTCGAAGTGGTCTCATAGTGCGACCTGATGGTGGCCATTATGAAGATAGTTCATCACCTGGACCGTCAGCATGACGAGCGCATCACGCCGCACCTGAGCAGGTGGACGATCGAGCCGCAGATCCAGTTCTTCACATCGACGAATAATTTCGGACAGGATTTCATCAACGGTATACTGATACTGACCTGTCCAGTCAGCAAGATACCGGCGAAATTCTACTCGATGCTGCCTCAGAAACGAAGCGGCTGGCACGCGGCGTGAATGTTCGGGTGAATCGGAGAATAGTTTTCGAAGTTCTGAGTCGTTAAAGTTGCATGCTTCAATGCCGTAATGAGCTCGACGGTCTTCATAGTGTTTCCGAAGTGTCTTGCGCAGTGACTTCAGCGGATACATATGCTGCTTTGAACTCACTTGTGGTCGTGTGGCACCGATCTCGTGCATCAATTCATCGACATACTGCAGCTTCTTGAATGCCGGCCAGCCTTCGTACTGAGTCTTCCAGCGCGAACGAGGTTTCATCCAGACTGCAAACGTTTCTGCAAAGTCCTCACACGGATGACTTTGTGCGTACCACATGTCGAGATGATGAACGAAATTTCTGCTGTATGGTTTTGGCTGGTAATATTCCGGATATGGCTGCGACCGTTTCCCAAAGATCTCCTGCCATTTGCGGCGACGGTAAAGCCCATACGCTGTTTCAATTGTGTGTCCGGTTTCATGTCGCAGAATTCTCATGCACGAATCTTCGGCCGCGCCTTCGACTTCGAGCATCATGTGGTTTTCGAGACGTGCCAGTCGCGAATGTGCCAGATAGAACGGGATCGCGATGCCGGGAACGCCATCGGGCGAAAACCATTCGTCCGACAGCCAGAAGTGGGGCCGGAAGCGAAGGTTGCGTGCTTCCATCTCAGCATACAGGCGTTCGATTCGAGATTCCAGAATCGTGCCTTCGATGCGGAGATGCAGTTGATTCATGCGGACATCCAGCAGCTCCTCATCTGGCAGGTGGCACCACTCAGTGTGCTCGGCTCGGTTGGGGTCTGAAGGTGGAATTGTGCGTGAAATGGCCATATCCAGTGCAATGAAGCGATCGATGGTGCAAATGAATTCAGTGTTGAGGACTCAGCTGAGCTTCCTGCCGCCAATCTCCTGAAGTTTGAACGTAATCCCGAATTCACGTCAAGGCTTACGTCCGCCGTCAGACTGTATTGTTCCTGAATTCATAAGAAACAGAAAACTCGTCAAGGCAGGGCCTTCCGTCATAATCACTTCCATCGGCTGCAGTGGAATGAGTGCGTCGGGAATTCCCGAAGCGCCATCTGCAATCAGCCGTTTTTCGGCATGGCATGCGTGCAGGGTGAAGTAGCCTTTCCCGTCACTGAATCTGTACACCATCCGGAGCGACCATATCATGTCGAAGCACATGCGCCTGAAGAAATTGATCAACTGGACTGTTCAGGGCCCGATTGTCATGAGGTTGATGGTCCATTTCCTGGCGTATAACACTGCGACGTTGTTCTTATTGCTTGTGGTGTACGGTGTCAAAAGTTCACTTGCTGCGATCGCAGATTCTGCGGTCAGTACGGAACCGGTCACATTCTGGCAGCAGGCATCTCCGGTGGTGATTTGTATGCTGGTGATGATGCCATTCATGGTCTGGGATCTGATGCAACTGACCAATCGTATTGCCGGCCCGCTGTACCGCTTTGAATGCCTATTGAAGGAATTCCGAAAAACAGGCAAGCTGAGGCCGGCCATTCTGCGACAGGGTGACCTGTTGAGTGATTACCAGAACCAGTTCAACGAATTCGTGGCAGC
>JAYVNW010000561.1:0-11837 GCA_043758225.1 Candidatus Kuenenia sp.
AGCCGGATACGGCCAAAGTCTTGCGGAGCCCGAGATTCATGCTCAGCTGATCAGCTTTGTACAGGACGCATCATACGCGTACTGGGATTGGGTTGCGGCTGGCGAATATCATCGTATTGCCAAACGCATTCTCATGCTGGCAGAAGAACGAACCGCGCGGATTGAAGCGCAGGTCAAAGCCGGACTGGTTGATCCACCGGAACTTACAGACAATCTGCGACTGGTAGCCATTCGTCAGGCCAAAGTTGCGGACACTCGCCGAAAAATGCAACAGACCGCAGCGAAATTGTCTGTCTACTGGCGCGATACGGCAGGCAATCCGATCGTGGCAACAGAAGAGCAACTGCCCGGGTTCCCCGAGACTGAAGCCGTCGAAGATGATCTGACCGCCAACATCCAGCAGGCACTGCAACAGCGTCCTGAATTGCGATTGCTGGACCTCGTGCGGCAGCAGATTCAGGTGGACTATTCAGAGGCCGTCAATCAGCTTCAGCCTGAAGTGAACGCCGTGTTGTGGGGATCTCAGGATGTCGGCGAACCCTCCAGCAAAAAAGGTGATAAGTCACCGTTCGAAAGTGAAGCGTCTGTCTATCTGGACGTCCCGATTCAACGTCGCAAGGCGCATGGGAAGATGACCGAGTCGCAGGCCAAAGTCGCTCAGTTGTCTGCCAAGCGCCGCATCACGGCGGATAAGATCGGTGTCGATGTTCAGATGGCACATGCGGCGATTGTGTCGGCATGGGAACAGGTCAAAGAGACGAGCGACGCGTTGAAATATGCGGAAGATCTGGCAGTCCGCGAACGACAAAACCAGGAACTAGGTGCATCGGATCTGCTGAAAGTCACGTTGCGTGAACAGTACGCCGTTGAATCGGCAGAGAAGCATATTGACGCCTTGAAACTCTACTTCGAGTCCCGTGCCGATTATCGAGCAGCGATCGCAGAAGATCGGATTGATCGTTGAATCATTGCTCGGTCGAATCGCAATTTTGACAGGACGATTAAGGTCAAGACGATTAGGGTGAGATTCATCGTCCTGTAAAAAGTGATTCTTGGGCTGGGTAGCACTGACAAGCTGGGGGCAATGAATTGAGAGTTGTTTGCCGCCCCCGCAGGAACACCAGATTGCTCGGTGCATCAACGTGTCAACGTTCGGAATTCAACGTCTTGCTTATTCATATTGATCCATTGGATGCAACGCAGTTTCGTATGTCGAAGAAATCGGTAGAGATGATCATTCATAGTGCCTTGACCAGTTTTCACGCTGGTTAAGGCGAACGCCGTATCTTCCGAAATCAGGCAATGTTCCTGTAATCCGATTTCGTGGCCGCCATCCTAGATTCGGACTTTTTGTAAAGCCAGTTCCGCACCACCACAGAAGTGAATGACAGCCTCGCGATAGAGCGTCGTATCCAGGAACGCTCCCCAGTCGGCCAGTAGCTCACAAAAGAAATCGCGAAGTCGTGTGCTCGCCTCGTTCACCGGAGTCCGATCAGAATCTCGGATTGTGTAACGTCGTCGCTCCTCGATATTCAGTGTTGTGGTAACGAATTGTTTTTCAACACTGCCGGGCCGGAGATTTACGAGCAAGCCGTGCTGAATTCCGCTGAGGAGCAGGTAATGAAGTGCTTGTGAATAGTGTGTGCTGGTCAATTTTTCTACCGTTTTTGCTTCGACGACCATCGCATTGGCCAACAGCAGGTCCATGAAGTAGAGTTTTTCGAAATCGCGGTGCGTGACGGTGATCTTTACTTCACGTCGCGCAGGACTAATACCGACAGTTTCGCATCGATTACGCAACACTTGCTTGTAGATATCTTCATTCATCAACCGTCCCAATTGATTGTGGATGTCGAACGCAATGCCGATGACCTTTTCTGCCATCGAATGGAATTCGTCGCGGGAGAAATTACGAATTTCTGCATCTACTGTTATTGGCATGTTTTCTCCAAATCACAATTTTGACAGGACGATGAAGGTCAGGACGATTGGGAATGCGATTCATCGTCCTGTCAACCTGTGTTTCAGACAGTGCAACAGTTGACGCGGTCGAATCGCTATTTTGACAGGACGATGGAGGTCAGGACGATTAGAAATGCGATTCATCGTCCTGCCTTCAATCGTCCTGTCGAAAAAAGCGATTCCTGTGTTTGGTTTCAGATGTTGACTTCTACCATCACCAGAAACTCATCTTCTGTCAGCACTTTGACGCCCAGTTCCTGCGCCTTTGTGAGTTTGCTGCCAGCGGCGTCACCGGCGACGACGAAATCTGTTTTCTTTGAAACACTGCCGCTGGCTTTGCCGCCGTGGTCGCGGATAAGTTGTTCGATTTCGTCGCGTTTCATACGAACCATCGTACCGGTCACAACGAGTGTTTTTCCTGTAAGTTTTCCTCGACTTGATTGGACTGTCGCAGTAGGAGATTGTGAGTCCATCCCGACTGCCAACAGATCTTCGACAATCTTTCGACCACCGGTAGTGGTAAAGAAGCGATGAATGGAATGAGCGGTGACTGGTCCAACGGGTACTTGCCTTAGTTCTTCATGCGTAGCATTCATCAGTGTTGCAATACTTCCAAACCGGTTTGCAAGGCTGATAGCGGTACTCTCACCGACATGCCTTATCGCCAACCCAGTGATGAATCTATGCAGTGGACAAGTTTTCGCCTTCTCGATTGAAGCCACGATATTGTTTGCTGATTTTAGCCCCATACGATCCAGCGATGCCAATTGCTGCACTGTGAGTCGAAACAAGTCTGCGTATGATTTCACGAACCCACAATCTACTAATTGCTCGACGAGCTTGTCGCCGATGCCATCAATATCCACGGCTTGCCTATGTACGAAAAATTTAAGGCGTTCGCTGAGTTGAGCGGGGCACGATGGGTTGGGACAAAGGACGAGTCCGCGAGGTGCTTCTGCCCCCTTTGCATCCATGTTGACCCCGAGGGCTTCCAGCTCACCGATCCATTTATCGACTTGGGTTGCGCTCAGGAAATCAAACAAACTTTCTCCAGCTTGCGTTCCAATTGACCGAAAGTTCATCAGCTCCGAACGACTGGCAGACATCAAATCTGAAATGGACTGGTACTCCTGCGAAATCTCCGTAGCAGCCCACGGACCGATATTCGGAATCGCTAAAGCTACCAGCAATCGTTCGAGTCCCCACGTCTTAGAACGTTCAATATTGGCCACAATTTGGTGTGCCGTGTCGATGCTAAAACCTTCTATTGGAACGAGTTGTTGAGGAGTAATCCGGTACAGATCAGCGTAGTCTTTGACTCCCAAAAATTGGTGCAGTTTCCATGTTTTTTTAGGGCCCAGGCTTGCTCTGCGCATTGAGATATTAAGCTCCCGAGCGTCACTGATTCCCAGTGCAGGAATCCGCAGTTCTCGGTCAGAATTGAACGGTCTAATGTAGTGTAAGAGTCGATCGATGCGATCTGCATTGGACGGAGACTCAAATGACAAGTACTTTTGTCCTTCGTCGGTCATCAGCTCTGTGCCGCAGATCGGGCATTCCTTCGGGAGCACATATGGCTGTGCATCCGGGGGGCGTTTCGTCGGAACGACGTTGACGACTCGAGGAATGATTTTCCCTGCTTTCTCCACCACCACCCGGTCGGAAATACGAAAATCTCCTTTAGTAATGATATCAATGTTGTGAAGACTCGCTTGGCTCACGGTCGTTTTGTCAATCTCAACAGGTTGCAGTTCTGCAACTGGCGTAATCGCGCCAGATTTTCCAACTTGGATTGCTATGTTTAATAAGGTCGTCTCAGCTTCATACTTCTCCCATTTGTAGGCTCGCACCCAGCGCGGACTTTTTGAGATGGACCCTAACTGCTCGCGATCCGGCAGTGAGTCGATTTTGATCACAAGTCCGTCAATGTCGAATGGCAACTTAGGAATTTTGGCGATCATTGCCGTACAGACACTCATGAGCTCTTCGAATCCGTGAGCGGCGGCAACTTCGGGTGTCGTTGGAACGCCCATTTGTTGAATTGAGTGGACGAACTCTCGGTACGATGACCATTGAATTCCTTCAACGTATCCAACACCATGCCCAAGGAATCGCAGGTTTCTTTCACGTGTAATCTTTGGGTCTAGTAGCTTCAATGCACCAGCGGCTGCATTGCGAGGATGTTTGAATGGTTCCTCACCTGCTTTGACTTGGTTGGCTTGGTATTCGGCGAAGTCTTCATTCAGAATCACGACCTCGCCGCGAATTTCCAAGAACGCGGGGGCATTGTCGATTTCGAGGACTCTCGGTATGCCTGCAATCTCGCGGGCGTTTGACGTGACGTCATCACCAACTTCTCCGTTGCCCCGGGTCACCGCACGGACAAAATTGCCATCCTCCCAAATGAGAGCAATCGCAACTCCGTCGATCTTGTATTCCACGGTGTAGTCGATGGATTCGCGGTTCAATACCTTTCGAATGGTTGCATCCCATTTTTCGAGCGTTGGCGGTGGTGGGTTCTTTCGTTTTTCTTCCGGTGGCACTTCGTCGATCGTTCGGAAGGAAATATTGTCAATCGACAGCATCGGGATGCGATGCGTGACTTGCTGAAAGCCCTCGATCGGCGCACCACCAACCTTTAGGCTTGGGCTGTCGGCCGAATAGAACTCCGGATGAGCGGACTCCAGCGCGATCAGCTTTGCCATGAGCGCGTCGTATTCGCGGTCGGTGATTTCGGGTTTGGCATTGACGTAGTAGAGCCGGTTGTGGCGTTCGAGTTCTTGACGCAGCGATTCGATTTCTTCGTCCGGGAACAGATTGGCCATGAGTGATCTCTTGGGAAGGACATTATGGAGGTTAGAGTGTAAAGTGCATGGCAGGGCCGAACCAGCCATGCGTATCGCCGCAATTAAATCAGGAAATCAATATGAAATCTGTTCATTTCGGAATGTCGCTCCTCGGCGCGCTCCTGGCGTTGTGCTGTCAGCAAAACTGCCACGCTCAAAAGTCGCCCAACGTGGTGCTCATTTTGTCTGACGATCAGGCGTGGATGGATTACAGCTTCATGGGACATCCCGTGATTCAAACGCCACATCTCGATCGGCTGGCAGCACGTAGTGCTATGTTTCGACGCGGTTACACGCCGACGCCGCTGTGTCGCCCGTCGTTGATGACAATGATCACCGGCTTATATCCGCATCAGCATGGTGTCACGGGCAATGATCCAAAGCCCGACAAATCATTGTCGAATGCAGCATACGCCGCTCAAAAGGAACAGTTGATTTGCTGCGTGGATCAGCATCCAACGATTCCAAAACTGCTGGGAGAACACGGCTACCTGTCGATGCAGTCGGGAAAATGGTGGGAAGGAAATTATGCTCGCGGTGGCTTTACTCACGGTATGACTCGCGGTTTTCCGAAACCCGGTGGTCGCCACGGAGACGACGGACTTGATATCGGCCGCAAAAGTATGCAACCCGTGTTCAATTTCATTGACGAGTCGAAGCACGCGAACCGACCGTTCTTCCTGTGGTACGCACCTTTGCTGCCACATTCGCCGCACGATCCGCCGGAACGCTTGCTCGCCAAGTATCGCGCCGATGGTCGCCCGATTGACTTGGCAAAGTACTATGCCATGTGTGAATTTTTCGATGAGTCCTGCGGTCAGTTGCTGGATTATCTGGAAAAGCAGGAGATCAGCGAGAAGACTCTTGTCATGTATGTCACGGATAACGGCTGGATTCAGGCAACTCCGGACATGAATCTGGGCAAGGAATGGGGCCACGGTTTTGCTCCGCGTTCGAAACAGACTCCGTATGAAGGCGGCATTCGGACTCCGATTATGGTGTCCTGGCCCGGCAAGATTGCGCCGAAAGAGTACCTGGATTTGTGCAGCACACTGGATATCATGCCGACCGTACTTGCGGCGACTGGCCTTGATGTTGTGCCCGGTCTTTCGGGCCGCAATCTGCTGCCCTTGATTCAGGAAGGCAAGTCTCTTGATCGTACGTTCGTGTGTGGTGAAAGTTTTTCACATGATGTGGCTGATCTGACGAATCACGAAATTTCGTTGCAGTATCGTTGGTGCATCGAAGGCAAGTGGAAACTCATTCTGAGCTACGATGCGCCGGCCGATCGATATTCGTTCGTGCATGCTGTCAACGAACGGAACCCGCAGCTGTTTGATATCGAATCCGATCCTCACGAAAAAGTGAATGTCGCGGGCGAGCATCCGGAAGAAGTTCGTAAACTCGCGGCACATCTTCAGGACACGTGGCACGTTCAAAAACCTGCCATCGGGTTGCCGTAGCGCCGAGGCTTTGCTCAGGCGAGCGGAGGATCTTGTTTTACCGTCCCACATCAAGCGCCTGGTAAATCCTTTTCTGCTGCGCCGCTGATGAATCCATTGCTTCATTGCAGCACGGCCTTTTCTTCACGGAGAAGGCCGTCCTTTTTTGCGCGGTGGCGTTGGATTCGACACGATAGGACTTGAGTCGTAATCGATGCAACAACGCATTTTGTCGAAATGACAATTTTATCTGGTGCTCGCGAATACGGATTTGCAATCCTTTCCATGACCAGACTACCAAATAACCTTAATCGGCAGATTTTGCGTAATGCAATTTCGTGTTTAAGTATATTTGAATAAACAACTTGCGCTGTTTTTATGTGGGTCGATAAAAACTAAATCAGTTTTGGCACACTACTCGCTATGTACTATTCAACATGACAACAACAGTTTCTGCTCGGTGTCGACAGAACTGGATTCTTGAGATGCAAAGTTTTACAAGAGGTACTTAATCATGCTCGTTCTAACACGCAAAGCGGCAGAAACCATCCGAATCGGCAATGACATTGTTATCAAAGTGATAAAGACTGCAAAGGGTACTGTAAAGATCGGAATCGAAGCTCCAGCCAACATTCGCGTCATGCGAGGTGAGCTGGTGGAAGATGAAGAAGTTCACCCGGTACCAACGATTCCATCCAGCTTTGGGCCGACCATGCGAATTGTGTCTGATCAGTATCCACATGTGGCCTAGCGTCATGGGTGGCTGGGGTTGGAGGGCGGAGGCCCGAACCCCCGGTGCTTCCTTCACTGCGTGAAGTCCAGCCCCGGCCACCCAACGAAACTTCATACAACAACGAACAGTACAACCAACAACTCTACTAAATCAGTTTTTCAATACACGAATGGACTCAGTCGGGGAGTAAGAAACTCCTCAAAGGAGAATCAAGCCATGAGAACTTACAAGACCTTCACACTGACTCTAGGCCTTCTGACGATGGCAGGCAGTGTTGCATTCGCTCAATACAATCCTGACAGCAACTGTGTAAACGGGAGTTGCAGCACAATGCAGCCCGGATACGGGTCTGCGGGATCACGATCAAACAACTATGAATCTGCATACGGAAACGTAAGTGACCGTACTGACACACGCTCGCCGGTTGTACGGCCAGCGACTGGTTCAGGGGCCGCCGACTTTCCGGAACTTCCAGCCAGTTGGTCGACGCGCAGCCGTTCCAACAGAACAACCGCACCGCTGGATGCATTCAGCCGCGCTGATGGAAACGGCCGCCCCGACTATAACTATCACAACTCGATTCCAGCATCGAAAACCGGAGAGCAGATTCGGTACCGAGTGCCACTCGATAACTATGCACCAGCCAACAATGACCGGGCGGATTATCGTGACCGTGAGCGGTTGAATTCTGACCGTCGCGATCGAGTGACTCAGGAGCCAGCTGATCCATTCGGCGACAGCTCACGTTCAGACTATGGTCGCACGACGAATGATCGATATCTGCCGGCTGATAGAAACACACCTGCAGACCGTTATGCACCATCCAGCGGACGTGACCCATTCGTACCGGCACAGCCACCACTAAGTCAGATCGATGAGGAAACCAACACGATCAACAATCTGCTGACTTTTCGCTATCAGAACCCGGTGACAGTTCGAGCCATCCGGGCCATGAGCAGCAATCAGGCTGTGCAGTTATTCGCTGAAGTGTCTGAGAAAATTGATGAGCGATCTCTGGAACCAACCAGTTATGACTTGCGAGTTCGCCGGGCTCTGCGGAATCTGACACTGGCTCTGGACAATCAGGCCTTCATGAATGGACTTGGAATCTTAGCAAACTCATTCAGCACAGACGGTTTTCGTAACACTCTTGGCCGAATCGCAGCCAACGGGCAGGTTCAGAATTATCAGGACGCACGCATAGTGTTGAATACCGTGATGAAGCAGGCACAGTCAGTACAGGGTTTGACACCGAGTGTTGTCGCTTTCGAATTCGCCAATGCCAGCATCGATACGCTCGACAAGTTCTCTGGACTTGAACCAGCTGATCCGGGTAATCGCAAAGGTGCTGAATTGACGAACGTCAAGAGTGCGGCTCTGGAAGAGAACATTGTCGGAATCGGCGTCGAAGTTCGGGAACATTCAGACGGTCTGGTCGTTGTGAAGCCGCTGCGAGGTGGACCAGCGGCAGAAGCTGGCGTCGAAACAGGCGATATCATTCTGAGTATCAACAACCAGAACATCAGCGGCATGAAAATGGCCAGCAGCGTGGATCTGATGAAAGGAACTAGCGGCAGTCAGATGAGAATGCGAATCTATCGTGACGGAAAAGGTGAACGCGACTTCGCCCTGACACGACGATCGATTCGAGTCTGGACAGTGAACGATACGAAGATTCTGCCAGGCACTGATATTGGATACTTCAGCCTCAGCCGCTTCTCCCAGAACTCAACCGTCGAAGTGGATCAAGCTTTGAATGAACTTTACAACAAGGGAATGAAGTCATTGGTTCTCGACCTGCGAGGCAATCCTGGTGGACTGCTGACAACTTGTGTTGAAATCAGTGACCGGTTCCTGGCTTGTGGAACGATTGTGTCAACAAAGGGGCGATTGAGCGGAGACAACATGATTGAACGTGCGACTTACAATCGAACGTGGAGTGTGCCGTTGGTTGTGCTGGTCGATGGTGACAGCGCTTCGGCGAGCGAAATCTTCGCAGCCGCAATTCAGGAAAACGAACGAGGTGTTGTGGTGGGAACTCGCAGCTATGGCAAAGGTTCAGTTCAGACACACTTCCCGCTGAGTGCTATTGGTGGCGACCTGCGACTGACGACCGCGTTGTTTTACTCGCCTAAAGGTCGCAAAATGGCTGGCGAAGGTGTCACACCTGATGTCGAAGTGAATGATAAAGACGGAGTTGTGAATGGTGACGAAGTACTCACAGAAGCCTTGCGAGTGGCTCGCAGCAGAACATTGGCCGACATGGCTGCGGCATCTGCCAGGTGCAAGACATCAACGCCAACCGCCGGACGAAGTTCTTCTCTGAACAACATTATGGATCCAGGTCACTCGGCGATCACGATTCGTTGAGACACGCTGACCTGTATTCAATCGGCAAGTCTGGACCACGATGGTTCAGCGGTCGATTGGCTTGAATCAATCAAGTTTGATCCATGACGCTGTTTTATTCAACACTGTCCAGAAGGAAACTGATCGTGCAGCAAAACCAACCAGCACTAAAAACTTAAAACCGGCTGACTGAAGAGAACTTTGGTCATCCGGTTTTGTGCTTGTAGGGGGTTGCAACATGGTTTCAAGGCAGCATGCCGAACTTCAGACTGGTTGAATGTTCGGGCGATCGAAAGACACGATGAGTGGCTTTCTTGAAATCTTCGGGCTTGGCGAAATAGATGTTGGGCACGAAAGTTTGAGGGTTTCTATCCACCAGCGGAAACCATGTGCTCTGAATTTGAATCATCAGACGATGACCTTTCTGAAATCGATGAAGCACATCGAGCAGTTCCAGGCGGACTTGCGTTGGCTGCCCCGGAGTGAACGCTTCTGGTTTCGCATAGTCGTTTCGAAATCGACCGCGAATCACTTCGCTGCGAAGCAACATCTGGTAACCAGCCAAAGGCGTCGTCTCAGGGCCGTCGGGGCGAACGTCGATCAGTTTCACGATCCAATCCGCATCTGTCCCAGTCGTTGACACCCACAAATCAGCTCCGATCGGGCCAGCGATCACTGTGTCTTGTGTGAAGGCTTCGGTCTGATATGTCAGTACATCTGGTCGTCGTGAAGCCAAACGTTGATCATCCACCATGTACTCAATTGTCATGCGAGGCGTGATTGTTTCGCTGTAGGGAACCGGCTTGTTAGGATCGCTTACGAACTCATCATAACCGCCGAACGGTTCTGTCTTAGTTGCAGGACTAAAGCTCAGAGTACCTTTCTCGCTCAGAAAGAGTTGCTTAGTTTCAGTATTCTTCGGCGGCCATTGATCGAACGTACGCCAAACGTTTGAGCCTGTTTCGAAGACTGTCGCCTCGGCCGGTGCGGCAACATTTTCGTCCTTGAGGTATTTTTCGAAGAACGGAAGTTCGATCTCCGCGCGATAGAACGCCGCCGTTTTTGAACCGAACGAAACGTTGCCGAGTTGATCGCCATCGACGGACGACCAGCCGCCGTGATGCCACGGACCTACGACCAGTACGCTGGTGACATTCGGATTTTGCTTTTCGATCGACTGATATGTTTTGAATGATCCATACAGGTCTTCGGCATCGTACCAGCCCGTGACTGTCATCACAGCGGGTGCGACTTTCTTCAGATGCGGGATCAACGCTCGCTTCTGCCAGAACTCATCGCGATTTGGATGCTGCATCATGTCCTGCCAGAATGGAATCGCGCCCTTCAGATAAAGTTTGTCGATGTTTTCGACGGACCCTGCTTCCAGAAACATCTTGTAGCCATCGGCCATCGGATAGACGTATGGCTTCGCCGGTTCGGTCGTCGGCAGGGATCTCTCGGTTGCGTTGGCACTCAGCCATTTAAAGGCGTGAGCCAGAAAGAACGATCCGTGATGCAGGAAATCATCAAAGTACCAGTCGCCAACCGGAGCCTGTGGCGAAACTGCCTTCAATGCCGGATGAGCATCAATCATTCCGGCCGCGGCGTAGAAGCCGGGGTACGAGATGCCATACATGCCGACTCGACCGTTGTGGTTGGGAACATTCTTCAGAAGCCATTCGATTGTATCAAAGGTGTCCGAACTCTCATCAACGTCTGTCGGCTTCGTCTTGTTGACGATATGAGGCGTCACTTGAATGAACTCGCCTTCCGAAGCGAATCGCCCCCGCACATCCTGATTGACGAAGATGTAACCGGCCTTCACGAAAAGTTCACTCGGCCCCAGCTTTGCGGGATATTTGTCTGTTCCATACGGGGCGACGTTGTATGGCGTGCGTTTCATCAGGATGGGATATGTGCGAGTTGTGTCGTTCGGCACAAACACGGAAGTCATCAGTTTGATTCCGTCTCGCATAGGAATCATGAATTCGTGCTTCGTGTAGTGCAGTCGAATGTAGCTTTCGAGTGACTGCGTTTCCTGAGCGCTGACCTGATCAGAAGATCGAAATGTGTTCGACCAGAGACTTAGAATCAAAATGACGCGAACGACGTTTCTCATGAGCTAGCTGCCTCCCGATCTTGTGTTAACCACTCTGCCACGTTGCGCAGGGTGACAGATGGCAAACTGATCGCCAAGGGAGCGCGTAAAATTTGCTGGTTCAACGCGATGAGCCGAACGCGCGAGCGTCGGGCCGCTGGTTTGGTAGGGTGCGTGAACCGGAGCGGAACGCACCAATTGGGAAAAGCGCTAATCGTGTTTTCCGCTCGCTGCAAACCGGGTGTTAGCGCACTTCGGCTGATACCTCGGACTCAGCCCGTTGAGGAATAGATCATTTTGTCACCCGCCCACCGGCGTCTAATGATTCGGCATCTCCGGATCAGCCCAATGCCCATTGATGTTTTCGCCTCGGACAACAAAGCCTTTCTTGTGCCAGTCGTACCATG